>CAZDBC010000281.1:0-5115 GCA_964503295.1 uncultured Kiloniellaceae bacterium
CCCGCGCCACCAGCGGGCCGATCGCGTTGGCGAGCGGCAGCGGCAGGCGCTTCCAGGTAGCGACCAGCAGGGCGTACTTGGGATTGAGCGGATTGATCCGCGGAATCTCCTCGAGCCGCAAGAGCGCCTGCTCGTAGTGCAGCGGCTCCGGGACGAAGCCCCAGTGCTTCTTGAAGGCGAAGGAACCGGTGCCCGGCTTGCTGCGGCCGAAGTCGAAGACGCGCAGTCCGGCCGCGCCGGCGCGGCGCATCACCTCCCAGTACATGAAATCGTTGGCCGCCGCCTCGCGCGCCGCCCGACTGCCGCCGCCATAATAGGGCAGCACCTCGTCGCGGAAGAAGAACGACAGAACGCTCGCCAAAGGCCGGTCGCCATGGAACACCGTGACGACCTCGGTGGCCGGGCCGAAGACGGACAGCAAGGTCTCGAAATAGCGCCGGCCGAGAACCGGCGTTCCGAGATTGCGCAGGCTTTCGGCATAAAGGCCATAGAAGCGGCGAAGGTCGTTGTCGACCCGCCCCTCGAGACCGAGCTTGATGCCCTTGCGGATCATTGCCCGCTGCTTGCGCGGGACGGCCTTGAGGGCCCGCTCGGGATCCGGCTCGATCGCCCTGCGAAAGGTCACGTAGGTCTCGCGGTCGCACGGCCAGTCATCGTGCAAAGGCCGACGCAGCCGGTACTCGATGCGCTCCACCCCGAGCTCGCCGGCCAGATCGAGGGCGGCGGCGTCGAGTGCGGCGAGTGTGTCAGGGTCGCCGACCAACGGTCCGCCGTAGACGCAGAAGGCGTTCGACAGAAGGCTGTTGCCGAAGATGCGTCCGCGCACATGGGTGAGCGGCAGGACGCCGGCGATCTCGGAGCCCCGGCGCGCCAGCAGATAATGGCAGCTATGGCCGAGGCCCTCCTCGAGCACCGCTTTCCAGCCGGACAGGTGGAAGAAGGTGCCCTCGGGGTGCGCCTCGACGAAGCCGTCCCAGGCCTCGTTGCCGGCGTCGTCCAGCCGCTCGACCTCGATCGGCAGCGACGCCTCGCTGAGCAGCGCGCGCACCGTCATCCCACCTTGAAGACGCGGTCCATGCGGTCCCACCGGAAATCCCGGAGAACGGCGCGCAGGCGCTCTTCCATTCGGTTCAGGTTGACATAGTGGCGAAAGCGCGAGCGCCACGAAGCCTGCGCGAAACGCGGCTGGCCGGGATCGATCTCCCAGGGATGGAAATAGAAGACGCAGGGCTGGCGGTCGCGGCGGGCGATGCGGCGCAAGGCCCAGCGCGAATAGGCGTAAGGCAGCAAACGGAAGTAGCCGCCGCCGCCGCCGGGCAGGTTGCGGTCGAAAAGCGCGACGGTCGAAACCGGAATCTCCAGCAGCCCGTGCTGCCCACTCGCCCGATGTGCGAAACGCGACGCCTCGGGCATGCCGTAGTGGTCATGCTTGATCGGATAGACGCTGGAGCTGTAGTCGTAGCCCTCCTCGGCAAGGACGTCGAAGGCCCAGAGCGCCCGGCGATCGATGGAGAAGCTGGTGGCGCGATAGCCCTTGACGCGCTGCCCGCCGACGTCCTCCAGAATGCGCTTCGTCTTGCGCACGTCCTCGCGAAAAGTCTCGGGTTCCTGACTGTGCACGCGATGGTGCTCGTAGCCATGGCTTGCCAGCTCGTGCCCGGACTCGACGATGCGGCGCACGATGCCCGGATGGCGCTCGGCGATCCACCCGAGGGTGAAGAAGGTCGCGGCGACGCCGTGGTCGGCGAAGAGGTTCAGGATCAGGTCCATGTTGCGCTCGACCCGGGACGGCAGTCGCTCCCAGTCCGCCCGCTCGACGCAGTCCGCCAGAGCCGCGACCTGGAAGTAGTCCTCCACGTCCACTGTCATGGCGCCTTCGGTTGCCACGTCTCCGTCCCTCGTCGTCGCGTCGGTCACCGGCTGCACGCCCAACCTTTCCTCGAGACGCTCGGGTCCGTGCGGCCTCGTCCGCTAGCCGATGATCGACCTGCGGGCGCGATCGACGATCCCGTCCTATCGCTCCTGCTCATAGGGGTTGCGGAAGTCCACCACCCGGTCGGAGTCCGGTGCGGCGCGCCGGTCCCGCCGCGATCCGCCATTCTCGATCTCCAGGGCGAGGTCCGCGACATTCTGCTGCTCGCCCTCGAGAGTGAGGCCGCTCGAGTCGATGCGCATGTCGCTGACCACGCTCTCAACGCTTTCGCGGTCGACGACGTGCTTTTCCTCGACGAAGGCATGCCAGAGCAGCCGGTCGCAGAGATTGTTGACCAGGCGCGGCACGCCGCGCGTCTCGCGGTGAATGGCGGCGAAGCTTTCGTCGGTGAATCGCGGGTCGTTGTCCCAGCCGACCCGCTTCAGGCGGAACAGGATGTAGTCGCGCACCTCGGACTCGCTCATCGGCGTCAGGTGGTAGACGGCGACGATGCGCTGACGCAGCTGCTCCAGCCCGCTGCACGCGAGCTTGCGGCGGAACTCGGGCTGGCCCACCAGGAAGACCTGCATCAAGGGCCGTCCACCATGGTACATGTTGGACAGCATGCGCAGCTCCTCGAGCGCGGAAATCGGCAGGCTTTGCGCCTCGTCGACAACCAGGATCGCACGCGCATTGCGCCGATGGGCCTCGAGCAGGAAGGACTCCAGGTCGCGGAAGACGGTAGCCTTGTCGGCGCCTGCGGTGCGCAGACCGAAGGCGGACGCCACCATCCGCAAGAAGCTGTCGGCCTCGAACTGGGTGCTGGAAATTGTGGCCGTAACCGCGTTGCCCTTGCGCAGCTTGCTCAGGAAGAAATCGATGAAGACCGTCTTGCCGGTGCCGATCTCGCCGGTGAAAACGACGAAGCCCTCGCCCTTGCTCAAGCCGAAGCTCAAGTAAGAGAGCGCGCGCCGGTGAGCCTCGCTTCGGTAATAAAACCTGACATCCGGTGTCAGATTGAAGGGATACTCACGGAGATTGAAAAAATCGGTATACTTCATAATGCCTTGCTTGCCATTACCTAGCGAAAAGCGACGGGGCACACTCACCCGGATACAAGACACGCGCTAAAATTTCGTGCACAATTTACACTGTGGCGTTCGGCTTGGCGATGCTTTCCTGACGGCCACGCTGACCCCAACACCATAAACCTCTAACATATATGGTAAATGCAGCTCGCGCGTCCGGCCCGATGCCCTTCCCCGTTCGGGACAAATCATTGAGACCATCACCCAGAGAGGCCATCGCCGCAACGGCAGAATATCTTGCTGGCCTGGGAACGAAATTCCTGCGGCCATCTTCCCTACCCGCGATCCGCAGCCGCCCCGCCCAGCGGCATCGATCGCCCGGGTTCGGCTGTCGTCATGCCGGCGCAACGGCGACGTCGGCCATTCAGCGCCGCTTTCCCCCGGCCCAATGCTTCGCCGCTGGCTGATCCGCTACCTTGTGGCGGTCGCAGCGCTGGTCCATCTGGCCGCCTTCGCGCTGGCCGGCCTGGCAATCCATGCCGTTGCTTCTTACCACTTGCCCGTGACCGAACTCGCCTGGCGTGCGGTCGACAAGCTCGCGGCACGCGAACCCGCGCTCGGCAGCGCGGCAACGAACTTCCTCGTCCGTGCCGGCTTTCCTCTCCCGGGCGAGGACCGGCTTCCCGCGGACCTCTTCCCGCCCGTCGAGACCTGGCCGGGTCGTGGTGCCTCGCCAGCGCGGGTGCTGCCCGAACCGCGATACGGCGACGGGCGGCCGCTGCCGCTGGCCTTGAACGCAATGTCGCAGGAAGCGCCTTCGCCCGCGCCGCTCGAAGGGGGCCAAGAGGTGACCGTCGGGACAGCGGCCGAGCTTCTGAAAGCGGTCGCTTCGGCCGAAGCGGGCCGGCGCATTCATCTCCTGCCGGGCACCTACCGGCTCGCGGCGAAGCGCATCGACGCCAGGGGGGCCGGCACCCCGGACGCCCCGATCGTGGTGACGTCATCGGCGCTCGGCGAGGCGACCATCGAGCTGGACAGCCAGGAAGGCTTCTTCGTCGACGTACCCTACTGGGTGTTCCAGAACCTTCGGCTCGTCGGCGTGTGCGGCGACGATTCCTACTGCGAGCACGCCTTCCACATCGTCGGCGACGGGCGTTCGACGATCATTCGCAACAACGAGATCGTCGACTTCAACTCGGCGATCAAGGCCAACGGAGGTTTCAACAGCTCACCGCCCAGATTTCCGGACAATGTCCTCGTCGAGCTCAACAGCATCTACAACACGCGCGCGCGCATGACCTCCAACCCGGTCACGCCTATCGACGTGGTCGGCGCCAACGGATGGGTCGTGCGCGCCAACCTCATCGCGGACTTCGCCAAGGCCCGCGGCGACCGGATCAGCTACGCCGGTTTCTTCAAGGGCAACTCGAGCGACGGCCTGTTCGAGCAGAATCTCGTCGTCTGTCAGATGCATGTTCCCACACGCGGATTTCAGCTTGGCCTGTCGCTCGGCGGCGGCGGCTCCGGCAATTCGCCGTTTTGTCGCGAGGGGTCCTGCGCGCGCGAACACACGCGCGGCACGATCCGCAACAACGTCATCGTCAACTGCCCGCGTGACGCCGGCATTTACCTTTATCGGTCCGGGGAGAGCCAACTCTTCCATAACCTTCTGCTGCGCACCAACGGGATCGACGTCCGCTTTCCCGAGACGACGGCGGTGGTCGCGAACAACCTGCTCGACGGCGAAATCTATAGCCGGGACGAGGGCATCATCGTCGACTACAGCAACCTATCCCGCGAGCTCGAAGCTCTGGAGGACTGGCTGCGCGCCGACGCCACGGACGCACAGATGCCGGCCGATCTGAGCGAGGCGCTGCGCGACCGGGGCACCGCCCTGACGGATCCGTCCGGGACGATAAACCGCACCTACGATCTGGACGGAAATCTCCTCACCGACGCTACTTGGACTTTTACCTGGAACGGCGAAAACCGCTTGGTCTCCGCTACGGACGGCTCCGCCACGATCACCTACCTCTATGACTACCGTGGTCGCTTAGTCGAGCGTGATGATGGGAACGAAACTTTGCGGTTTATATACGTCTTATGGAACCGCATCGCTAAGCTCGACAGCGGTACCGTGACGTTGACGTACCTCTGGGGGCTCGATTTAAGTCT
>CAZDBC010000282.1:0-5083 GCA_964503295.1 uncultured Kiloniellaceae bacterium
TATCACGCCCTGACTGAAGGTCTCGTCCTGATCTGCGTGAAGAACTACATCCGGCTCTGCCCGCCCAGCATCATCAGTGAAGCCGAGGTCGACGACGTCCTCGATCGGCTCGACCGGGCCTTCGCCAAGGCCAAGGACAGCTCGCTGACGCCGACCGACTACACGGCCTCCGGGTCCCTCGCGGCCAACGACCGCATTCGGAGTTCGGCCTGAGGAGTGCCCGAGAGACGCGGCGCCTGCAAGCCTCCGAACGGCAATGAGGCGTCGCCGATAACCGCAACAAAAACGACAATTGTGGAACAGAGGAGGTGATCATGAAACTCTTGAAGCTCATCTTGGCGGCCGCAGCGGCCGTCGGCATCGCGTTGCCCGCGGCGGCGCAGGATCAGTCGACGCTCGACAAGGTGCTCGAGCGCGGCAAGGTGATCGTCGGGGTCAGCAGCGAGGCCCCGCCGTTCGGCTTCATCGACGAGAAGGGCGAGTTGGTCGGCTTCGACATCGATATCGCCAAGCTGCTGGCCAAGTCGATCTTCGGCGAAGAGGGGCACATCGAATTCCTCAAGCAGGGCTTCGCCGCGCGCTGGGCCAACGCCAACAGCGGCAAGATCGACTTCGGCGTTCAGATTACGACGATTCACAGCCAGCGGCCGCTCAACGTCGCCTTCACGCGCAGCTACGTCGATTCGGGCATCGTCCTCGTCTCCAAGAAGGGCTCGGGCATCGATCGCATTGCCGATGCCAACAGCGAAGACATGACGGTCGCCAACCTGACCGTTCCGGCCCAGGAGGAGCGCGCCAAGCGCATGTTCCCGAAGGCCAAGCTGACCGTGTTCGACAGCACGGCGGCGCAGTTCAACGCCGTGCGCACCGGCCGCGCCGACGCCGCGCAGCTCGACGAGCCGATCGCGCGCTGGTACGTCAGCCAGCACGACGACGTGCAGGTGACCGAGGACTGGATCACGCCGCCGACCAACAATGCCGTCTTCACGCGCCTCGGCGACTTCAAGTGGTGGCTGGTGCTCGACACCTATGTCGAGGAGATGCGCGGCGGCCATCTCTATCCCGAGTATGCCGAGATCTACGAGAAGTGGTTCGGCACCCGCCCGCCGCACGCCAAGTTCTGGATCGAGGAGCAGTTGAAGCAGGCGGAGATGGCGGGCCAGTAAGCGGACCGGCCGCGGCGCCCGCGGTGCCGCGGCCGATCTCCCCTCCGGGGCGGACCTTCCCGAATGGAATTTCTCGAGCAGCTTTTCGGGCTGTCCTACCTGGGCAGCCAGCTTCCGCGTTTCTGGGACGCGCTGCTGCTGACTTTGGTCATCTCGGCCAGCTCGATTTCCGGCGCGGTGGTCTGGGGGCTGGTGCTGGTCGGGCCGCGGCGCTCCAAGCGCCGGCTCGTCGCGGCGCCCGTCGTCGCCTACATCGAGCTGGTCCGCAACACGCCGCTGCTTCTGCAGATCTATCTGGTCTACTTCGGGCTGCCCCTGATCGGCGTTCCGCTGTCCGCCTTCCTGTGCGGGGTGCTCGCGATCGCCTCGCAGCACGGCGCCTTTCTCGCCGAGATCTACCGCGCCGGCATCGAGGCGGTCAGCCGGCGCCAGTGGGAGGCGGCGCTGGCGCTCGGCATGACGCCGCGCCGCGCCATGCGCAAGGTCGTGCTCCCGCAGGCCATTCGCAAGGTCATCCCGCCGATCGGCAATCAGCTCATCATGCTGATCAAGGACACTTCGCTGGTCTCGGCCATCGGCATTCTCGAGCTGACCCTGACCGGCAAGCTGGTGGTCGAGCGCAGCGGCGCCTCCTTTCAGGTTTTCATTCTGATCGCGCTGCTCTACCTGCTCCTGACGACCAGCTTCGGTGCGCTCATGCGCGTCATCGAGAACGCCCAACGGGCGAGGCAGTAGGGGATGTTCGACATTCTCCTGAGCAATCTGCCCTACCTGCTGCGCGGCGCTGTGCAGACCCTCTGGCTGGCGCTGGCCGGCGTCTTGACCGGGACGCTGGTCGGAATCGCGCTCGGTGTGGTCGCCGCCAGCGCGCCCTGGCCGCTGCGCGCCGTCATCACCGCCTACGTCTTCGTGGTGCGCGGCATTCCCGTGCTGGTCTGGATGTTCCTGGCCTATTACGCGCTGCCTGCGATGGGCTGGATCATCGGCGACCTTTACGCGGTGGTCGGCGCGCTCATCGTCTACACCGCCGCCTTCGTCACCGAGATCGCGCGCGGCTCGATCCTGGCCGTGCCAAAAGGGCAGATCGACGCCGCCAAGAGTCTCGGCATGCGGCGCTGGACCATGCTCAAGCAGGTCGTCCTGCCCCAGGCGGTGAAGATCTCGATCCCGCCGCTGCTCAACAACTCGGTCATGATGGTCAAGCAGACCGCCTACGTCTCGGTGGTCGGCGTCTGGGAGTTGACCTACGCGGCGCGCGAGATCGTCGAGCGCACGCTCGCGCCCTTCCAGATCTTTCTCGGCGTGATGCTGCTCTACTTCCTGATCTGCTATCCTTTGGCCTGGAGTTCGCGCCAACTCGAGCGGAGGTATGCCTATGAGCACTGAGCGAGCGGAGCAGCAGGCGCACGCCGAGGTCGAACCGGCGCAGCCGATGATCAGCGTGCGCGGCCTGCGCAAGCGCTTCGGCGATCTCCTGGTGCTCGACGGCATGTCCTTCGACGTCAAGCGCGGCGATGTGCTGGCCATCATCGGCCCGAGCGGCTCGGGCAAGTCGACCATGTTGCGCTGCCTCAATTTCCTCGAGGAGTTCGAGGAGGGCGAGATCCTGATCGACGGCGAGCCGCTCGGCTACCGCCTGCGCGCGGACGGCCGCCGCGTGCGCCAGTCGGAGGCCGAGATCGCCCGCCTGCGCGCCAGCGTCGGCATGGTGTTCCAGAGCTTCAATCTCTTTCCGCACCGCAACGTCCTCGACAACGTGACCATGGCGCCGGTCAGCGTGAAGGGCGTAGATTCCAAGGAGGCACGCGCGCGTGCCGTCGCGCTGCTCGACAAGGTCGGTCTTGCCGACAAGGTCGATCAGTACCCCTCGCGCCTCTCGGGCGGGCAGCAGCAGCGCGTGGCGATTGCCCGCGCGCTGGCCATGGAGCCCAAGGTCATGCTGTTCGACGAGGTGACCTCGGCGCTCGACCCCGAGCTGGTCGGCGAGGTGCTCGCGGTCATGCAGCACCTCGCCGAGGAGGGCATGACCATGGTCATCGTGACCCACGAGATGCAGTTCGCCCGCGACGTGAGCGACCGCCTGCTGTTCATCGACGGCGGCCTGATCGTCGAGGAGGGCGATCCGCGCGAGGTTCTGCGTCACCCGAAGTCGGAGCGTCTGCAGGCTTTCCTGGAACGCTTTCGCGCGTCCTTCCTGTGATCGGCGTGGCGCGGCGGGGCGAGGTGGTGCGGTTCGGCGTGCCGTTCGCCGAGGGCGAATGGGCCGACGGCGGGCTGCACGGGCTGACGTGCGATGTGAAACGGGGCGACGGGCGGATCGCGGCGGCGGGCTGGGAGGTCGTCTCGCGGTGGCCCGACGGCAGCGTGCGCCTGGCGTTCTGTTCGGCGGCGGTCGACATCGACGGGCAGAGCCTGCTCGAACTGCGTCCGACCGATCAGGTCCTTCCGGATATCCAGCCGGCGGATCCGACGTTGACGTGCAAAGCGGTGAAATGCATCGCATCCGCGGACGGCATGGAAGAATCGGCCGCGTTGAGCGCCTCATCGGTCGGCCCGGGGGCTGCGGAACTGACGACGGTTCGGCTTTTCGGCGGGCGGTTCGAAATCGCAGGCGAGGTCCGGTTCCTCGGCGGGGACGACGTACTGATCGCGATAACGGTTCGGAATGCGTCGACCTCACCGCTGAAACTGGACCGGCTGCGTTACGAGATCGACGGCTCGCCCATCGTGGCCGGCGCGGGCCTGCGCTCGCAGTTGGGCTACATGACGACCCGCTTCGAGGCCGGACGCGAACCGCAGTATCTGCAGTTGACGCGGAAAGGGGTTCTGACGGCCGATGAGCTCGACCCGTTCGAGATCCAGTATCCGCTGGGCGGGGAGTGCCGGCAGAACCGCGTGTGGGGTCGGGCGTATGCCGACCGGCGCGGGATCACCGTAGCCGTCCGCAATTTCGGCGAGAATTTCCCGTGCCGGCTGGCGCCGGACCAGGAGCGGATCGTCATCGACGTGTGGCCGGCGGAAGCGGGGCCGCTGGACCTTCCCGGCGGGATGTCGAAAACACACGAATTGGGGATCATGGTCGACGCCGGCGGCGTGGACGGCGGCGGGTTCGACCTGACACACCGGATCCATTATCCGCTGGCAGTGGCGGTCCCGTGCGACCGACTGGCCTTGTTGAGCGCGTTCCCGCCGTTCGCCCCGTACCGGCCCGACACATATCCGAAGCTGGAGTTCTGGACGAAGTGGCTGATGGCGAACCGGCCCCGGGCGTATGGGTTCCTGAACTTCGGGGACGAGCCGAATTTCGGGTACACGGCGCGGTCGGCGGACGGGAAGCTGATGTACACCAACAACGAATACGATTTTCCCCTGATCGCCCTGACCGAGTTCTGCCGTACGGGCGAGCGGCTGTGGTACGAGGACGGCCGGGCCGCGGTGCTGCACATGATGGACATCGACACGGCCAGTGTGCACGAGGATCCGACGAAGGCGGGCGGCCAGTACTCGCATTCGGCCGGGCATGTGACCCATCCGCCGGCGCCGGATCACGAATGGCTGGAAGGCCTGCTGCTGTGGCACGTGGTCAGCGGGGATCGACGGGCGCTGCGCTGCGCGCGGGGGGTGGCGGATCGCCTGGCCGGCCTGGCCGAGTCCGGCGAATTCGACAGGCCGGGAATGACATCACGCCGCTATGGATGGCCTCTGATCGCGTTGTGCGCGTTCTACGGGTTCTGCCCCGAGGAGAAGCACCTGGACGCCGCCAGACGGATTGTAGACGGCATGAAACGCGTCGAGGAGCAGATGGGCGGGCTGAGATCGCCCTACTGGGGCACGCCCTACCGCAGCCTGGACACGTTCATGCTGGGCATCGCGACGGCGGCGTTGACGCGGTATCATCGTCTGACCGGCGACGCGGA
>CAZDBC010000283.1:0-1416 GCA_964503295.1 uncultured Kiloniellaceae bacterium
CATGTCGCTCATGGCGTTTCCGTTCCTGACGTCCCACCGCGGAACGCCAGGAGAGGTGAGGGGTTTCATAACGTCTTCGAGAGCGCCGCGTTCTAGTCAGTCTCGCGGCGGAAGATCAGGCAGTCAGGCCACTGCCCCCCATGGGCGGGGCGACGGGGCGCTTCGTCCCGAGCAAGCGGCCGCGTTGGGGCCGATTCCGCGCACCAACCGCGGATCCGCCTTCAGTCTCTCCGGAATCACCCTAACGAAGGCGGCCGACCGACGATCGGCTCATGGGTCGATCGCCGCATTCAGATCTGCGACTGCAGGAAGTTCTGCAGGCCGATCTTCTCGATCAGCTCGAGCTGGGTCTCGAGCCAGTCGTAGTGTTCTTCTTCGTCCTGCAGAATGTCCGAGAGCAGGTCGCGGCTGACGTAGTCCTGGACCGATTCGCAGTGCTGGATGGCGACGCGGAGGTCCGGAATGGCCTTCTTCTCGAGCTTAAAGTCGCACTCGAGCAGCTCCTTGACGTCCTCGCCGATCAGGACCTTGTCGAGCCGCTGGACGTTGGGCACGCCCTCCAGGAACAGGACCCGCTCGATCAGCCGGTCGGCGTGTTTCATCTCGTCTATCGACTCTTCGTACTCCTTCTTGCCCAGGCTCTCGAAACCCCAGTTGTCGAGCATGCGGGCATGCAGGAAGTACTGGTTGATCGCGGTCAGCTCGTTGGTGAGGATCCTGTTGAGGTGCTCGATGACCTCCTTGTCGCCCTTCATCTCTCCCGCTCCTGTCGTTGATTGCGCACCGCGGCCACGGCTCGACGTACGGCGCGACTCGGGGGTCGCCCCGAACCGACCAAGCTAGGCGCCGGACCGGCGCGAATCAACGTCTGTGGGGTCGGGAGAGAGCTCGCCGAGCCGTGTTACTCGGCTGCGACCGCGACGGGCAGCAGGCTGCTCGGCTCCATGGTGTCGGAGGATTTGCGCAAGGCGGCGCAGAGGTGCGGCACGCACTGGCCGCAGCGGGGCTTGCTGCCGAATTGCTGGTAGATCTCGCTGACCTTGGTGGCGCCGGCAGCCGCCAGCTCGCGCACGTTTCGGTCGGAAATGCCGTTGCACAGACAGACGATCATGGCCCTGGGTGACAGCCTCCTGCCGCTCTCGTCCCGGGCGGCCGAGGCCGAACGCGGGAGAGGCATCAGGTTAGCCGCTTCTCGAGCGCTGTGCAAATGCGAATTACTTGCACGGCTCTTTTTTTTGGCCTTCAGTCCTCGGACACGTTGAAATCGTCGAGCAGGGCCTCGATCCGGCCGCTGTCGACCTGATCCATGATCGTCAGGGCGCGCCGGGTCGCCGCCTGCATGTCGAGATTGAGGATCCGGCTTTTGACCCGCGGCAGAGCGTTGGCACCCATGGACAGCTCGCGCACGCCGATGCC
>CAZDBC010000283.1:1426-4061 GCA_964503295.1 uncultured Kiloniellaceae bacterium
CGGCCAGGAGGGCGGTAAAGCGCGGGTCGCCGGCCATCTCGCCGCACAGCGAGACCGGAATCCGCGCGCGCAGCGCGGCCTGGACGGCGAACTGGATCAGGCGCAGCACGGCCGGATGCAGGGGGTTGTAAAGATGGGCGACCTGCTCGTCGCCGCGATCGATCGCCAGGGTGTACATGGTCAGGTCGTTGGTGCCGATGGCGAAGAAGTCGGCACGGCGCGCCAGGCCGTCTGCGGCCAGGGCGGCGCCGGGCACCTCGATCATGATGCCGACCGGTGGCAGCGGATCGGGAAGGGGCAGGCCGCGCGCGGCAAGCGCCCGGGCCGCCTCGGCAAGCGCGACCCGCACCGCCTCGATCTCGCCGGGGTGGCTGACCATGGGCAGAAGGATCCGTACCGGCCCGTGCATCGCGGCACGCAGGATGGCCCGCAGCTGGGTATCGAGCAGGGCGGGTTCGCGCAGCGACAGCCGAATGGCGCGCAGCCCGAGCGCCGGGTTGGCGCTCTGGGCCAGGCTGGCACCAAGGGCGCTGGACAGCTTTTCGCCGCCGATGTCGAGCGTGCGAATGGTGACCGGCTTGCCGGCCAGACCGCGCACGATCTCGCTGAGGGCCTCGGCCTGCTCGTCTTCGCTCGGCAGGTCGTCGCGGTTCATGAACAGGAACTCGGTGCGCAGCAGGCCGACACCCTCGGCCCCCGCGGCGCGCGCCTGGAGCAGCTCACGCGGCAGCTCAAGGTTCGCCTGCAGCACGATTCGGGTGCCGTCGCGCGTGCGCGCCGGCACGTCGCGCAAGCGTTCGAACGCGCGCACCACCCTGGCCTGGTCGCGCAGCTGCTTGCGGTAGCTGGCCAGACGCTCCCTGCCGGGATTGACGATGACCAGCCCCCTGACGCCGTCGATGATGACCCGGTCGCCGCCTGTCACCGACTCGGTCAGCCCGGCCACGCCGAGCACGGCCGGCAGTCCGAGGGAGCGGGCCATGATCGCGGTATGGCCTTCGGCACCGCCGAGAACGCTGGCGAAACCGCCGATGCGGGCAGGGTCCATGAGCGCGGTATCGGCGGGCGTGATCTCCTCGGCGATCACGATGCTGTCCTTGGCGAGGTTGTCGAAGGACCGGAACTGCGTGGCGGTCAGGTTGCGCAGGATCCGGCGCCCGACCTCGCGCACTTCCTGGCCACGGGTGCGCAGGTAGGCGTCCTCCATGGCCTCGAACGAGCGCGCGATCTCGGCCATCTCGGCCATCACGGCCGCCTCGGCATTGCGGCGCTCGTCGCGGATGCGGGCCTCGATTCCGCTCAGCAGGCGATTCGACGAGAGCATCTGCGAATGAGCGTCGAACAGATAGCCGAGCTCCTCGGCGGCCGCGCCGTGCAGACGTTCCGCCTTGGCCTTGAGCTTCTCCACCTGGCGGACCGCCGCGGCCACCGCGGCGCGGAAGCGTTCGCACTCGGCGGTCCGGCCGGCCGCCGGAATCTGGTACTCGACGACCGCGACCTCGCCCGATTCGCGCAGCTGGGCCCTGCCGATGGCAACGCCGGGCGAGACGCCGAGGCCCTCCAGAACCAGCTCGCCCGTCCGGCGGCCGCGGCCCTCGGGCGCGGCGACGGGCGCGGCTTTGCGAGCTTGCGGCCGACGATTGCTTCGGTTGGTCTTCGTCACGGCGGATCCATTCGGCGAACGTTTCCTCGCGAACCCGGCGCGAACCCGGCGTGAAACGGCCGCTCAGTCTTCCTCGAACTTCGCCTCCACAAGTGCGGCGAGCGCCGCCACCGCGGCCTCCGCGGCCGGGCCGCTGGCGCGCAGCTCGAGTTCGCAACCGGGCCCGGCGGCCAGCATCATGAGACCCATGATGGACGAGCCGGGCACCTCGCTGTCCTGTTTTACCACGGTGACGCTGGCGTTGAAGCGTTCGGCCAGCTTGACGAACTTGGCGGCGGCGCGCGCATGCAGTCCCCGCTGGTTGCGCACCACGACGTGCCGCCGCGCCGTCGCCGCGGACCCGGATCCGCCTGCCGGACCGGCAGCGGGGGGCGAGCAGTCGGAGCCGCGCGCGGCGCTCACGTCGCCTCTTTGGCCAGAAGCTGCGAGGCGACGTTGATGTACTTGCGCCCGGCCGCCTGGGCCTCGAGCACCGCCTTGGCCAGCGGCTCGCTGTCGCGCAGCCGGGCAAGCTTGATCAGCATGGGCAGATTGACCCCCGCGATGACCTCGATCCGTCCCTGATCCAGCACCGAGATGGCAAGATTGGACGGCGTGCCGCCGAACATGTCGGTCAACAGCACCACGCCGTCGCCATCGTCCACCCGGTTCACCGATTCCAGGATCTCGCGGCGACGCTGCTCCATGTCGTCGTCAGGGCCGATGCAGACCGTGGCAACGTTGCTCTGCGGTCCGACCACGTGCTCGACGGCCGCGACGAACTCGACCGCGAGCCGCCCGTGGGTCACCAGAACCATCCCTATCATCGACTTCGCTTTCCCGCTGTCCTTTCGGCCGCCCCCGCGGGCGCACCGGTTCTAGCGCGAAACGGCGGCCACTTCACCCGCTTTTGCCCTCCTGCCAGCCCTCATTCCGCTCCGGACCGGCGCCGTCATCGTCACGCACCTGGCCGGCCTCCCGGCGGACATGGGT
>CAZDBC010000283.1:4071-5079 GCA_964503295.1 uncultured Kiloniellaceae bacterium
CGTCATCGTCCGCCGGCACCGCCTCCATTTCCGGCACCAGGGCACGGCGCGCCGGCTCGGCGGCGATATCCCGATGTGCCAGATGCACCGGAAAGCCCTGGCCGCGGATCCAGCCGGCGAGCCGTTCGGCGACCGCCACGGAGCGATGGCGGCCGCCGGTACAGCCGACGCCGATGGTGAGATAGCTTCGTCCTTCGTCCCTGTAGCGCGGCAGCAGGGGCGCCAGCATCCCGGTCAGGCCGTCCAGGAAGGGGGCATAGCTGGGATCGGCGGCAATGTAGGCCTGAACCGCGGCATCGCGGCCGCTCAAGGGGCGCAGCTCGTCCCGGTAGTGCGGGTTGGCCAGGAAACGCACATCGAACACGAGATCGCACTCGCGCGGCAGGCCCATGCGGTAGGAAAAGGAGGTCACGAAAACGGCCATGGCGGCACGCCGCTCCAGCCCAAGCTCGCCGACCAGCTGGCGCCGCAGGTCGGCCGGGGTCAGGGCGCTGGTGTCGATCAGGATCTGGGCGCGCGCGCGCAAGGGAGCGAGCATCCGCCGTTCGGCCGTCAGACCGTCGCCGACGGGCCGTTCATCGGCCAGAGGATGGCGCCGCCGTGTCTCCTTGAAGCGGCGCACCAGCACTTCGTCGTCGCAATCGAGGAAAACCAGGACCGGGCGCAGACCGGGCTCGTCCGCCAGGCGGTCGAGCTGGCGCAGCAGGGGGCCGGCAGCGAAGTCGCGGGTGCGAATGTCGAGGCCGACGGCGATCGGCCGCGGCCGGTCGCCGCCGGCCAGCAGGCGATCGAGCAGTGGCAGCGGCAGGTTGTCGACGGCTTCGTAGCCGCTGTCCTCCAGCGCACGCAGCGCTACCGAGCGCCCGGCGCCGGACATGCCGGTGATTAGCACGACCGGCTGGCTGCCATCGCCGGATGGCCCGTTCTGTGCATCCACGGCCGCGCGCTCTCCCCCCTCGCTGCCGCTTCCGGCCGCGCCCTCGGCACTGTCGTGCAGGGCACGCAGGG
>CAZDBC010000284.1:0-5074 GCA_964503295.1 uncultured Kiloniellaceae bacterium
CGATCACAGGGATCGAAGCCAGGTCGCGAACCGCGCGCGGCCGGGCGGAGAGCGGCGCCGGCTGGGGCTGACCGACCGGCAGATCGCCCTCATCCTGCTGTTCGTCGCGCCGGCCATGTTCGCCTCCAACATGCTGACCGCGCGCGCGACCCACGACCTCGTGCCGCCGGTCGGCCTCGCCTTCTGGCGCTGGACAGCCACTTTCGCGCTCCTCATGCCTTTTGCAGCGGCCGGCCTGTGGCGCCACCGTGCCGTCGTTTTGCGCGAATGGCGCGACCTTCTCGTGCTGGGAGCGCTCGGCATGAGCATGTGCGGCGCCTTCGTCTATATCGGGGCGGACACAACGAGTGCCACCAACATCGGCCTGATCTACGCGGCCTCGCCGATCCTGATCGTGCTCGGCGCCGGCCTGATTTACCATGAGCGCGTGACGCCCCGGCAGGCGCTTGGCGTCGTGCTCAGCCTCGCCGGAGTACTTGCCGTGGTCTGCCGGGGCGATATCGCAGTGCTGATCGGCTTGCGCTTCGCCGTCGGCGACCTCTGGATCCTGGCCGCCATGACGGCTTGGGCGGGCTATTCGCTGCTGCTGCGCTTCCGGCCGAGCGCCCTGCCCGCCATGGTCCGTTTTGCCGCCATTGTGGGGGGCGGCGTCCTGGTGCTGCTGCCCTTCGCCCTGGCGGAGGCGCGCTGGGCCCAGGCGGTGACCTTCAATCGCGACTCGCTGCTGGCGATCGGCTTCCTTGCGCTGGTCGCTTCTTTCGGCGCTTACCAGGTCTATGGCTGGATCCAGCGCATCCTCGGCGCCGGACCGACCTCGCTCCTGATGTATCTGGTGCCGCTGTACAACGGCGTCCTCGCCTTTATCGTCCTTGGCGAACGTTTGCAGCCCTATCACCTGCTCGGCGCAGCGCTGGTGCTGCCCGGCATCTATCTGACAACACGCAAGCGCATAGCCGACTGACGCGGCCCCCGGTCCGAGGCCGGGGGCCGCGCGCCGGCGCGTCGCGGCGGCGACGTCAGTTCTGCTGCTGCTGCTGCATTTGCTGCTGCTGGCGGAGCTGCTGCTGGCGCATCTGTTCCTGACGCGCCTGTTCGGCGGCGCGCTCGGCACGGATCGTGTCACGGTCCTTGAAGCCGGGTGCCGCCTCGAGCTGTTCGCGCGACAGGTCGATGTAGGCGACGCGCTCGCGTTCTCGCACATCGAAAGTTTCCCAGGACAGCGCGACCGATTTGGCGCCGATGCCGAGAAAACCGCCGACCGAGACGACGCCGCCGACGATCTGATCCTCATCGTCGAACAGCAGGCTCTCGATCTGGCCGATCGTACCCTCGTCGGGATGGACCACGTCCATGCCGATCAGCTCGGCCGAGAGCTTCTGCCCGCGGTCCTGCTCGACGATCAGCTTGTCTTCGGGCGGCGGCTCGGCCGCATCCTGCGCGTACAGGCCATAGGGCCAGACGCTCACCGCGACCAGCGTCGCGACCGCAGCGAACGCGAAGCTATTCCTGGGCATTGTCTCCTCCTTGGCTGGTGGGTTGTGCGGCTGCCGGCCCCTCCACCCCGGCCGGATGGCGGCCGGCCGCCAGCGGCGACCGGCCGATCGCAGCCGGACTCACTGCAGCTCTTGACGCTGCTCGGTGATCTGCTCGGCGAGCTCCGGATCGTTCTGCGCCATGGTGTAGATCTGGTTGTAGGTCTGGACATCCAGGCCCTCCGCCTCGACCGCGGCCGCCATGCGCTCTACGGCCTGGCGCCGGATCTCGGCAGCCTCGTCGCTGTTCTCCGCGTTCTGGATGCGCGGCGCCCAGCGGCTGTTAATCTCCTGGACTGCGAGTGAGGCGCGGGCGAAGGCGTTGACCTGCTGGTCCGTCACCTGCATGTCCTGGGCATGGGCCGCGGCGCCGATCAGCGTCATGGCGCCAACCGCCGCTCCGACCGCAAAAGCGCGCAATGCCGCGCCCTGGAAACGGGCCATGCTTTTCAGGGAATCGATTGTCATCGGAACTCCTTTCACTTCACTGTTTAACCAATTGGCATCGTTGACAGGTCTGCCGTCGGGCCGGGACCCCGCGCCTGCGTGATCCAGCCAAGACGACACCCGACGGACGGGCCGTAGCCCGGATAGGTTCCGTGGCATTGCCGGGATAATCCCGACGAGCGAGGGGCGATCGAGGACATGAGCTCACGCGCCGTGCCGATTCGGGAACTTTCGCGCGTCTGACCCGTCGGTAAGATGACGCGATCCCCGACGAGCCTTCGGCCGGGCGATCGACCGTGATCGAGAGCGGGGATGCCGTGGACGACCTGAAATGCCTCATTGCCGCGGAGGCACCGCACCTGCGGCGCTTTGCGATCGCCCTGACGGGCAACCGGGAACAGGCGGACGACCTGTTGCAGGACTGCCTGGAACGAGGCCTGCGAAAGCGCCGCCTGTGGCGTCGGCGCGGCAGCCTGCGCAGTTGGCTGTTCCGGATCCTCTACCGTCTCTATCTTGATCGGCGCCGCCAACCGACGCCCGAAGTGAATGGCAGCGACCAGATCGTTAGTCTGTCCGCGGCCCAACCGGCGTCGCAGGAGAGCGAAGTCGACTGCCAGGACGTTCTGAGGGCCCTCGCCGAACTGCCCGCCGAACAGCGCGCGGCCATTCTTCTGGTGGCGCTCGAAGGCTTCGCCTACGACGAGGCCGCCGATGCCCTGGGCGTCCCGATCGGGACATTGCGGTCTCGGCTTTCGCGCGGGCGCGAGACGCTGCGCCGCGCGCGGTTCGGGTTCGAGCCGCGGCCCAAACTCCGGAGAGTCAAATGACCAAAAGCCCCAAGGTCTCCGAACTCGAACTCATGGCCTACGCGGACGGACTGTACGACGCGAGACAGACGCGCCGGCGACGCGTCGAAGCGCATCTGCGCGACCATCCCGACGACGCCGAGCGGGTCGCCGTCTGGCAGGCCCAGAACCGGGCGCTTCGCGGCGGACTGGCCGGCCTGGCGGAGGAGCCGCTGCCGGCCGGTGCTGCGGCGCTGCTCGACGATCGCAGATCTGCGCGCGCAAAGTGGCAGGAAAGGCGTCAAATGGCCGGAAGAATCGCAGCCAGTCTGCTGTTCGTCCTCGTCGGCATTGGCGCGGGCTGGCTGTGGTCGGAAGCCGGCGAGCAGGCGCGACCCGAGATCGCCCGCTTCGCCACCCTGGCCGCGGCCCAGGCCGGCCAGGGCCAGTCAAACAGCGCAGAGCCACTGGTCGCAGCGACGGCACCGGGGCTCGAAGGCGCACGGCGCGGCGTTGCGATCGCTCTCGAGGCCCCGGATCTGACCTCTCACGGCTTCACGCTGGTCAGCAGCGGCAGCCTGGATACCGGCGGCGAGCGCATGCTTCGCATGTCCTACCAAAGGAACGACGGGCAGCGACTGGACGTGCTCTTCCGGTCCCGTTGGGATCCCGACGCCACCGACTGGACGTTCGCGAGTGCGGGGCAGCACCAGGCGGGGGCCTGGCCTGCCGTGGCGCTCGACGTGGCGGTCGCGACCGATCTTCCGACAGTCGAGGCCCGGGCGGTCCTGGCGGCCGTCGAACGAGCCATGGCGGCAAGCGCTGCGCTGCGGCCGGCCGGCCCGGGGCCTCATCAGGCGACACAGCCGCAGTCGGCCGGCATCGGTAACGGCGCCAGCATCACCGACACGACTGCGCCCTTGACGGCAGAGCCCGCCAGCGTCAACTGATCGGTCGGGGAGCAGATGAAGCAGCCACAGCGCATATTCACGCGTCGCCGCTGGCCCTCGCTGCGCGGTGCCGTCCTATTTACCGTTGTTGCCGCCCTGTCCGGCGCGGCCGCTCTCTATCTTCGGCCGTGGGACCCTGTCAGTCACCTGCCGCCGTGCGACCAGGAGCAGGTGAAAACTGAGGTGCGCACGCTGGCCCTCCTCAAGGTCGCGCAAAGGGCAGGCGAAAGCGGGTCTTTTCCGGATACCACAGATGCGCGGCTGACCAACTTTTCCGAGGTCGGACTGGTCGCCCCTGGCGACGTCCCCAGCGGGCGCGACTGCGCCGCCACCCTCATCGGCGAGGACAAGCGCCGGAAGCTTCGGTACCGAATTCTTCCTGACCCGGAAACCGAGCGCTACAGCATTCGCGTCTACGGCCTTTAGGAGGCGTCAGGCCTGCTGCTCCAGATGGCTGGTCCCGGCCACCCGCGCCGCCAGGGAGGCCTGCAGAAAATCGTCGAGATCTCCATCGAGCACGCCCTGGGCGTTGCCCTTCTCGACCGCGGTTCGCAGGTCCTTGACCATCTGGTAGGGCTGCAGGACGTAGGACCGGATCTGATGGCCCCAGCCGATGTCGGTCTTGCTGTCGGCCTCGGCCTGGGCCGCCTCCTCGCGTTTCTGAAGTTCGTCCTCGTAGAGTCGCGCGCGCAGCATGTTCATGGCCTGCGCCCGGTTCTTGTGCTGCGAGCGGTCGTTCTGGCACTGCACAACGATGCCGGTCGGCAGATGGGTGATGCGCACGGCGCTGTCGGTCCGGTTGACGTGCTGGCCGCCGGCGCCCGAGGCCCGGTAGGTGTCGACACGCAGGTCCTTGTCGTTGATCTCGACCTCGATCGTCTCGTCGACCACCGGATAGACCCAGACGCTGGCGAAGCTGGTGTGCCGGCGCGCCTGGGAATCGAACGGCGAGATGCGTACCAGGCGGTGCACACCGGACTCGGTCTTGAGCCAGCCGTAGGCGTTGTGTCCCTTGATGCGCAGGGTCGCCGACTTGAGCCCGGCTTCTTCGCCCGGACTTTCGTGCAGCCATTCGACCTGAAAGCCGTGGGCCTCGGCCCAGCGGCTGTACATGCGCACCAGCATTTCGGCCCAGTCCTGCGCCTCGGTTCCGCCGGCGCCGGCGTTGACCTCGAGATAACAGTCGTTGGCGTCGGCTTCGCCCGACAGCAGGCTTTCCAGCTGCATCTTGGCGGCCCGTTCGCGCAGCGACTGCAAGGCCGCCTCCGCCTCCGCGACCGCCGAGGAATCCTCCTCGGCCTCACCCAGCTCGAGCAGCGTCAGACTGTCATCGAGCTCCTGGCCAAGCTTCTCGTAGTCC
>CAZDBC010000285.1:0-1864 GCA_964503295.1 uncultured Kiloniellaceae bacterium
CGGTGTTCGCATGGTTCTTATTAGCCATTATCCTCTGCTTTTACCTTCTGATCCTGGCCTACTGCGCGGCGCAGGCGTTGCGTAGCGAGAGGCCCGAGCTGCGGACGCGCTGGCTGAGCGCCTTCGGGGCCATGGCATTCATTCTCGCCATCTCGCCGACTTCGCCGGCCATGGAGGATACCGGGCTTGCGCTGGTCGTGGGAATGCTGATCGGCACCGCGATCGAGAAGTCCCGGACCGCGGCGAATCTCGTACGGTCGGAGCGTGCTCAAGCTTCTGCTCGCCGATGCTAGCGCTGCGCCCGGCGCGGCATTGCGTACAGGCTGATCATCTTTTGACTCTGGCGTTCAGTCCTTCCTCGGGACGGATAGGCGTCGCATACGCCAAGTCGCTTTGCCAAAGGTCGTACGGGAAGGCGTCCATCAGCGGGGCCCCGTCGAAAACCGGGGCTCGCTCGCCCCCGAGGTGGAGCGCCTCTTCGATGCTGGCGGCGGGCCTGTGTCGGGGGCGGCCGGTACCTTGGTAATAGTCCTCGTACTTGAAATCGGGCTCGCCCTTGGCCAGGCGAAGGCGGCGGGCCGGTATGCCATATGCTTCTGCAACGATCAGGCCGTGAAGCGACGAGGATATGACAAGGCCACTGTCGGCAATCGCCCTGACGCATCTGTACCAGTTCCAGCGAGGCGAGACGATCCGGTCGACTTGCGGGAGCCTCTTGCTCCCAATCCGTGACAGGTCGAACAGATGCGGGACCAGGGTCACCGATCGCGACATGGTGCCGATCCCTATTTCTTCGCGCGAGAGGAAGCGCGGGAGCAGCAAGGCGGGATCACCATAGATCTCCGGAACAGGGACGCCGCGGGCGGTCAGAAAGGCCCGGGTCAGCGGCCCCCGGACGGCACGCACATCGAGCATGGAGAAACGGTGGTCGGCATCGGCAATCCTGCCGTTGCGTCCGCTGCCCCAGACGACGTCGCCGTCCCGGCCCTGGTGCAGCACGGAGCCGATGGCAAGCAGACGGACATCGCGTCCGCGCGAGGTCAGCGAAAGTCCATAGCTTTTCAACATGAAGCGAACGACGACACGGCTGAGTTCGTCGCCGAAGTTGGTGTTCAACGGCAAGCGGCCCCCGGGACGCCAGAAATAGAGCTCCACCGTAGGATGTCCGAGGCGCTTCAAAAGATCGCGACGAAGTTGCTGCAACGATCGTCCCCATGCGTCCTGCGGGTGCCTTGGGTGCCTGCTCCGGCTACGGGAGTCGCAAGGCGCGGCGCGCTCGAAGCTGCATACGGCCCAGAATGCGCCGAGGCGGCACAGTCGAGAGGCCGGCGGCCAGCGCATCGGCGCGCGCCCAGCCAAGCAGATCGCTGTCCGCCTCTTCCAGAATCTCGCGGCGCATCCATTCCCGCCATTCGGCGCTCGCGTCGTCTCCCTGTCGCTCGGTGCGGGAGAACGGATGAAGGGCGTTTGAGTCGAAGGCGAGGCCAAGGTGCTCTGCCACGCGTTCGAGCTCGGCAACCGGCCTCTTGCAGAGGTCTTCGTAGCCGACAGCCAGATAGGGCTTCCCCAGGAGTGCAAGCAGCGTGCGCCAGTGCCGGTTGTCGTCGGCGATCCGGTGCAGGCATCGGCGGATCAGCCGCTTGTCGTATCTGGCGGCTCGCTTCGGCGGCTCGGCGCTGATCCAGGATTCGGTCTGCAGGGCGCGAGCCAGCGAGACGGCCTGGGCAAGGCAGTCCCGACGCTCGATAAGGATGACGTCGGCATTGCAAAAATGGGAGGCGACCAAGCCATGCTTCCAAGCCCATCCGAGGTGGTCCAGGTGCATCTTGATGCCGAACAGGCCGTTCGGACTGGTCCTATGCCG
>CAZDBC010000285.1:1874-5068 GCA_964503295.1 uncultured Kiloniellaceae bacterium
AAGAGGTAGTTGACGACCTCCGAGTTCTCTGCCGTACCCGCGCGCTCTTTCCAGCGTACGAGATTGTCGGGTTGGAAATACTCGAGCGGGTATCCGAACCGGCCGGTCGAGTGCAGGAGGTGGCCCAGGAAGTGGCTGCCGCAGCGCGGCGTCGAGCAGATGATATAGGTGCGCGGACGGCCGTCATAGGGCGGGAAGTCAAGGCTTCGGTCGAACTGGTCGAAGCGCCGGAGAGCCGTCATGAGCGGGTCCGCTTTGGCGTGTCGGTCCGGTTCGCCTTCAGGCTGTCCGGGGAAGGCATGCGTCATCTCCAGAAGGGGGCACCGTCAGGCATGGCTGCCGCGCATGCTGCGCAGGACCGTCAGGCCTTCGGTCCAGAGGCTTGGCGCCTGAACGAAAAGGACCGCGCAGTAGGCAAGACCTCCCGCACCGATCGACGCGAGGATGAGTTCGAATGAACCGAGGCGCTCTTGTAGAAGCGCCTGAAGGCCCAGGACGCTCAGCACCATGATTGCGCTGCCGACGGCCGGAGCCGTCAGCGCGCCGAACAGGCGACGCGTTCTCAGCTCGATGAGCCGCCGAGCGAGTAGCAGATTCAAAGGTATGAACAGATAGATCCGGCCAACGAATACGGCGGCGAGAGCGGCGATGCCGTAGTCTACCACCAGCAGGAAGAGACTCACGTTGAACAGCACGCTGCCGCACATCAGCAGGAGGCGCCAGTGCGGCTTGCCCATGGCGAGAAAGAGATTGGAGGTAAAATAGCCGATGGTGAGTGCCGGGCCGGCGAGCAGCAAAATCTGGAGCGGCATGACGGCGTCTTGCCATTTCTGGCCAAGCAGGCCTGGAACAAGCAGCGGAGCCACCGCTGCAAGACCGAGGAAGAGCGGAAAGGTCGCAGCGCTCGTCAATCTCAGGCCGGCGAGGAAGGTCTCTTCAAGACGAATGCTGTCCTTCTGAAGCCTGGAAAAGGCGGGCAGGGCAACCGCCCCGACCGCGCTGATCGAGAGGTCGGCCGTAATCTGCAGAATCCGTTGGGCAAGGTGATAGAGACCGACGGCTGCCGTGCCGAGATAGAGGCCTATGATGACCGTATCGGCGCGCTGGTTGGCGAACTGCATCAGGCCGGTACCGGCGACGTGCCTGCCGAACTGGAGCAGCTCCCCGAGGTGGATGCGCGAGATCGAGAGACCGGGGCGCCAGCGGGTTGTACGCCAGAAGATAAGGGCTGCCGCCAGTGCGTCGACCAGTTGCTGGACCACCAAGCTCCATACGCCAAAACCCGTAGCGGCGAGAGCGATGCCGGCCGCGCCGCCCAGGCTCGAGGCGATCAGCATTCGCAAGGCCAGGGGCCGAAAGTTCATCGACCTTTGAAGGAGGGCGATGTGGACCCCGACCAGTGCATTGAGCACGATCACCGGACTCAGCCAGCGAAGGACTGACGTCAGTTCGGGAACGGAGAAGGTGCGCGAAGCGAGCGGCGCGATCACTATTAAGACGATCGCGAGACCTCCGCTGATCGCGAGACCTCCCCAGAAAGCGGCGTCGAGGTGCGCTTTCGAAAGCTCGGCCCGCTGGACCAATGCTTGTCCCAGACTCTCCTGGACGAGGACGCGCGCGAGCCGGACGAAGATGGACGCCAGCGCCAGCAGGCCGAAGGCCTCCGGCTCGAGCAGACGGGCGAGAACGACGAAGACGGCCAGCGCGATGGCCTGCCGGGTCCAGTTGGCGAGGGAGGACCAGAGCACGCCATGGGCGATCTGCCGGCGATTGAACATCGGAGCTACGAAGCCGGCGCTGGCCGCAAGAGCTGCTGCAATGGAGGAGCAGCAGCTTTGCCTGTCGCGGGCAGCACCCGACCGTCCGGCCGGCAGGTGTCTTGGACCGGCAGCGTCATGCGGCGGCCCTGAGAAGACTGCCGAGAGCGGCTTCCACCCTGGGGGCGATGGCGGCCCACGAATACGCGCGCCGAAACAGGGTGAAGGCCTCGTCGGCGATCCGTTCCGGCAAGCCGGGGCCTTGGGCCAGGCGGCAGACCGCGTCTGCGAGCTCGTCGGGGGATTCGCCAATCAACAGATGCCGGTCCGCAACGGTGTCGAGACCTTCCGCCCCCTTGTGCGTGCTCACCACCGGCCTTCGCCGGGCGAAAGCCTCCAACAGCTTCAGTCTCGTCCCGCTGCCGCTGAGAAGCGGCGCGACGAGGCAGTCGCACGCGGCGAAGTAGGGTGCGGTGGACTCGACGAAACCGGTCACTGTGATGCCGGGATCCTTGCGCGCCTGCGCAAGCATCTTACGCGTCGGATTCTTGCCGACCAAAAGCAGTCTGACATCGCCGAGACGTGCCCTGACGCGGGGTAGAACGTCGTCAAGCAGCATATGGGCGGCAACGGCATTTGGTGCGTAGCTGAACAGACCGGGAAAGAGAATGGTCCAGGGCTCGCCTGGCGCCCTCGAACGGGCCAGGGGAGGATGGGCCCGTTCGTCCAGCCCGTTGGGAACGATGCGAATGTCGCAATGGGGGCCGTACAGCTCCTCGAATGCCGTTCGGTCGGTCTCGCTGCACACCCAGATCTGGTCGGACGCCAGCGCCATCGCACCTTCGATGGCGGCGACCGACCCATTGACCGGCAGAGATGCTGTTGTCCGTCGCCGGAAAGTCTTGCCGGTCCGCAACAGTGCTTCGACGTTATGCGAGATATGCAGAATTCGTCCTGATGTCTCTTTCGCCAATTGGAGGTAGGGAAACTGCCACGGTTCGTCGAAGACGATGAGGTCGGGGCGGCGCTCGGCCAGAAGGCTGCGAATCCGCGCTGTGTCGAAGGGCGAGTGAACGAAAGGAATGCTGCGCCCGTGGCGCAGCTGATGCAGACCGGCAAGCCCTCGACGGAGCAGTCGGTGGCTCACCTTGCGGCGGTCACCGGGCGCGGGAAAGAGGCGCAACTCGACATCCAGCGGCAGGGAAGGCCGTCCGGGGCCGAAATCGGCACTGGACACAACCGTAACAGTTCCGAACCGCCGCAGGAGACTGATGTCCTGCCAGACGCGCATGGGCGCACCCCCGACCGGGGGATAGGGCTTGCGCAAAGTAAAAATCAGGCTGTGCACGTATGGCCCTGAGTTCGACCGACGAGTGGGAATGTGCTTCGGGACCTGGCCACCCCGGTCAGCGGCCCACCTGTGGACGACTGTCCGAA
>CAZDBC010000286.1:0-5050 GCA_964503295.1 uncultured Kiloniellaceae bacterium
CAGCTCGCGGTCCGCTCCTACTTCAGAGCGACGCAGGCGCGCTGGATGCGCTTGCAGGCCTCCTCGAGCGCGTCGGTCGAGGTGGCGTAGGAGATGCGGAAGTGCGGCGAGAGGCCGAAGGCCGCGCCCTGGACCACGGCCACGCCTCGGCCTCCAGCATGTAGGTGACGAAGTCGCCGTCGCTTTTGATGACCTTGCCCTCGGGCGTGCGCTTGCCGATGGTCCCGGCGCAGGAGGCGCTGGTAGAACGCGCCTTCAGCAGTACGGTCGAGGTGGCCCGACCGTCGCTCAGCCTGCGCAGCGCCTCGCTGAGGGCGTCCAGCGTTCCGGAGCCTTCGTCGAACTGCGCCTGCGCCAGACCGGATCGCTCGGCAGCAGGTCGGCGCAGGCCTTGCGCGGGATCCGCTTCTCGGTCGGCGCGCCGGTGCTTTCGACCGTGTCCGTCGCCGCGCGACCGGCCGCGGCGCGCCGCTAAGACTGCGGCTCGACTTTCTCCAGATCGAGCAGTTTTCTCAGGGATTGCATCTCTTCGGTCACCTCGCGGATACGACTCTCGAGGCAGTCTCGATAGATTTCGAGATCGTCGAGATGGTTGCGGAACTGAGACCTGCACTCGGGGCCGGCAGTATCGAGGTCGCGGCCCCCGCCGCTCGCGCAAGACGGCTTTATCGGTTCGGAGCAAAAGGCGAAGGCCGGTGCGGAGACGGTGAGCGATGCCATGGCCGCAACGCAACACGTGACCGCCAGAACCCAGTTTCGCCCGCGAACCGCAAGGCTGCGGCGGCGGCGAGGATCATCGGAAAGCATGGGCGCCATGGATGAATTGCAAAGCCTTCGACACAGCAGGTTTCGGCGTCGGCACACGGCAGTCAGCCTTCTCTGGCGCCCGAGGTGCCGGCCGATTGCGCCGGCGTCCCCGTCTCGCCCAGCTTCCCGGCGCGGAGAGCGGCCGCGGCGTTTGCCCTCTGGTCAAGGCGGGCCAAGGCGACCCAGTCGCCACCAGTATTTTCAGTCATTCTAAGCTCCCTGTTCCCTGGATATTGCGTTGACGCCACAAATCCATGGCCCGCAACTGCATTCCAAATCGACGGCATTACTTTCGCGCATGCCGAGGTGATTGGCCATTTTGGGCGGCGCGCCGACCAGTTCAAGGACAGTTGCTGTTCCAGCCGCCAGCTCCCCGCAGGTCAAGGCCCGCATGACCTGCCCAACCCGCCTGCCCAACCCGTATGTCTGGATGTGACGTCATGGAGGCGGCCGTTCTCGCCGCCCGGGGCGCGACGCGGCTACATCGATCGCGCCCGCCCGCCCGCTTCCGCGCCGACGCGGTCGGCCTGCCAGGTGCCGGCCTGGGCGATGATGCGGTCGGGGTCCTGGTAGCGTTCGCGCAGGAGGCGCTCGTAGAGCGCGCCTTCGGCGGCACGGTCGACGTGGCCGGTCTGCCCGGTCAGCCTGCGCAGCGCCTCGCCCAGGGCGTCCACCGTTCCGGAGCCTTCGTCGAACTGCGCCTTCTTGCGCCAGACCAGTTCGGTCGGCAGCAGGTCGGCGCAGGCCTTGCGCAGGATCCACTTTTCGGTCGTCGCGCCGGTGCTTTCGACCGCCCCCGGATCGGTGCGGCGCAGCTTCAGCGTGGCGGGAATGGACTGGGCGAAGTCGATGAGCTCCCGGTCGAGGAAGGGCGTGCGCGCCTCCAGGCTCTCGGCCATGGTCACGCGGTCGACGCGCTGCAGGTTGATGTTGTGCATGGTGCCGAGCGAACGCGTCAGCTCGTCGGCCAGGGCGCGCGGGTCGTCCACATAGCCGTGGTGATAGGCGTAGCCGGCGAAGAGCTCGTCCGCGCCCTCGCCCGTCAGCACCGCCTTGACCTGCGCGCGCGCCAGCCGCGCGGCAAAGAGCGTCGGGATGGCCGAGCGCACGAGGTCCACATCGGCACTTTCGAGATGATAGATGACATGGGAGAGGTTGTCGGCGAGGTCCTGCGCCGTGAAGGCGTATTCGTAGTGCTCCGCGCCGATATGGTTTGCCACCGCGCGGGCAGCCAGCAGGTCGGGCGAGCCGGGCGTGCCGACCGAGAAGGTCTTGAGCGGCCCCTTCCCGGCCTCCTGCCGCACCTTCTGCGCGATCGCGGCGATGATCGAGCTGTCGAGCCCGCCCGAGAGGAAGCTGCCGACCTCGACATCGGCGACCATCCATTTGGCCACCGCCTCCTCCAACACCAGCCGCAGCTCGCGCGCGGTGTGGTCGATGTCGAGGTCCTCCTCGGGCCAGGCCGCGCCCTGGGGGGTGCGGTACCAGGTGCGCCAGCCGTCGCGGCTGTCGAACAGCGTGCCAGGCGGGATCGCCTCGATCCCCTCGACGGGCACGCCGTCGAAGGCCTTCAGCTCCGACGCGAAGGCATGGCCGTCGCGCAGGCGGGCGAGATAGAGCGGCTTGATGCCGAGGGGATCGCGCGCGGCGATGATGCGGTCGCGGGTGGCCAGCACGAAGGCGAACATGCCGTCGAGCCGGGAAATCCAGCGCGACTTGCCCGAGCGGAAGAGGTGCAGGATGGTCTCGCTGTCGCTGGCGGTCTCGAAGGCGCTGTCGCCCAGGATCGCGCGCAGGTCCTCGTGGTTGTAGATCTCGCCGTTGGCCACGAGGATATCGCCGGTCTGGTAGATCGGCTGCCGCCCGTCCTCGGGGCCGATGATGGACAGGCGGCAATGGGCCATGATGACCGGCGAGCCGGGCAGGCGCGCGACCTCGACCGCGTCCGGCCCGCGATGCGCGATCTTCTCGATCATGCGCGCGGCCAGCGCCTCGTCCTCGACATGCCACAGGCAGACAAATCCGCACATCGGTCCGATCCTCGCCGTCTTCAATGGCGCGCCGCCCGGCCGCCAGTAAGGGCCCAGGCGGCGCGGCCGCGCCTCGGCGCAGCGACCCGCCGGCCCTGCTATACCCCTTAGCGCAGCGCGGCGCAGGCGCGCTGGATGCGCTTGCAGGCCTCCTCCAGCGCGTCGGTCGAGGTGGCGTAGGAGATGCGAAAGTGCGGCGAGAGCCCGAAGGCCGCGCCCTGGACCACGGCCACGCCCTCGGCCTCCAGCAGGTAGGTGACGAAGTCCTCGTCGCTTTCGATCACCTTGCCCTCGGGCGTGCGCTTGCCGATGGTCCCGGCGCAGGAGGGATAGACGTAGAAGGCGCCCTCCGGCCGCGGGCAGGTCAGGCCGTCGCAGTTGTTGAGCATGTCGACCACCAGGTCGCGGCGCTGCCTGAAGACGGCGTTGTGCTCCGCGATGAAGCCCTGGGGGCCGTTCAGCGCCTCGACCGCCGCGGCCTGGCTGATCGAGGAGGGGTTCGAGGTGCTCTGCGACTGCACTTTCGCGATGGCCTTGATCAGCTCGGCCGGCCCGCCGGCGTAGCCGATGCGCCAGCCGGTCATGCAGTAGGCCTTGGAGACGCCGTTCATGGTCAAGGTGCGCTCGTAGAGCTCCGGCTCGACCTGGGCCGGGGTGACGAACTCGAAGTCGTCGTAGACCAGGTGCTCGTACATGTCGTCGGTCAGCACCCACACGTTGGGGTGGCGCTTGAGGACGTCGGTCACCGCCTTCAGCTCGGCGCGGCTGTAGGCGGCGCCGGTCGGGTTCGAGGGGCTGTTGAGGATGATCCAACGGGTGCGCGGCGTGATCGCCGCCTCCAGGTCCTCCGGCAGCAGCTTGAAGTTGTTGTTCTGCGGGCAGGCGACCGGCACCGGCACGCCCTCGGCGAGCAGCACCATGTCCGGGTAGGAGACCCAGTAGGGCGCCGGGATGACGACCTCGTCGCCGGCGTTCAGGGTCGCCTGCAGGGCGTTGTAGAGCACCTGCTTGCCGCCGGTGCCCACCGTGATCTGCCCGGGCGAATAGTCGAGGCCGTTCTCGCGCTTGAACTTGGCCACGATCGCCGCCTTGAGCTCGGGCGTGCCGTCGACGGCGGTGTACTTGGTGTCGCCGCGGTCGATCGCCGCCTTGGCCGCGGCCTTGATGTTGTCGGGGGTGTCGAAGTCGGGCTCGCCGGCGCCCAGGCCGATGACGTCGCGCCCGGCGGCCTTCAGCTCGCGCGCCTTCTGGGTGACGGCGATGGTCGGCGACGGCTTGATGCGGCTCAGGCGGTCGGCGATCAGGCCCATGGTGCAGCTCCCCCGGTCGGGGCCTTGCCGGCCCCTGGCGGCGGCGCAAAAGGGCGCCGCCATCGACGCCGGCACGCTACCCAAGGCCCCCGCCCCAGGCAAGCGGCAAGGGCAAGCGGCAAGGGCGAGCGGCGCCGGTCGCCTTTGTGGCCGCGCGGCCACAAGGACGTCACAGGCCACAGTGATGCCACAGCAAGATTCCTGTTGCCGCGCCGGCCATCCGGGCAAGTCTGCGGCCGTCGGCCGGACGCGGCACCCCCGAGTCGCCGGGACCTGGACTCACGTGAGCCCGGGCCGCCCGGCGGCGCGCGAAGCGAGGCCGCGCCGGCCGTCCAATAGCCGCCACAACCAGCCCCGGGAGGTGTCCTTCCATGACCAACCTGGCCGCCAAGCTGCTTCGGCGCGACGCGCCGCCCGCCCAGCGCCAGGGCTATCTGACCCTCTACAGCTACGGCGGGCCGCGCCGGCGCCGGCGCTCCCGCCTCGGCCGCTCACTGACGCTGCTGGTCGGCGCCGTCGCGATCGGCGTCTCGCTGGCGCTCGCCTTCAACCTGCTGGTGGCGCCGGTCCTGCTCGGCTGACGCCGACGGACGGGGCGCGGCGCGGCAGCAGCCTCAAAGCACCCGGCGCGGCTTTGCAAGCGCCGAGTCGGCGCCTATCTTCGGGTCATGCCCTCAGCCCCGACCTCCAGCGCCCAACCTGGCTTCGCCGACGCGGGCAACCTCGCCTTCGCGCTCGAGCCCGGCTTCGTCAAGGCCGAGAGCCGGCCCCTGCGCATCGCCTCCGACTACACGCCCGCGGGCGACCAGCCACAGGCGATCCGCGAGCTGACCGCGGGCCTCGCCGGGGGCGAGCGCGACCAGGTGCTGCTCGGCGTCACCGGGTCGGGCAAGACCTTCACCA
>CAZDBC010000287.1:0-5032 GCA_964503295.1 uncultured Kiloniellaceae bacterium
CGCTCTGTCGGTGTTCCGCGACCTGCTGGGCGATCGCCAGAGCGGTGGCGTCGGTGAGCTGCAGCGTTCGATGGAGCTGATCGCCGAGGCCGGCAGCGGCGTCGTGGTGCTGATCCGCGAGCCGTGGAAGACGTCGCTGTCCGACACGGTGCGCGAGCGCAGCGGCGGCGAGGCGTCGGTCAAGGATTTGCGCGACTACGGTGTCGGGGCCCAGATCTTGCTCGATCTCGGCGTGCACGACATGATCCTGCTGTCGAATTCCGACCGGCACATCGTTGCGCTCGAGGGCTACGGCCTGCGGGTGGTCGAGCGCCGCCCCATTATTCCTGCGGTGGTTTGACCCCATGGCCGATCCACACTTCATGATCGTCGAGGCCCGGTTCTACGAGGACGTCGCCGACCATCTGTTCGAGGGCGCGCGCCGCGTGCTGGAGGAGGCCGGCGCCACCTGGGACCGGGTCGAGGTGCCCGGTGCGTTCGAGATTCCCGCCGCGATCAAATACGCCATCCGTTCGCGCGATTTCCTCAACGTGCGCAAGCGCTACGACGGCTATTTGGCTCTGGGCTGCGTCATCCGGGGTGAGACCTCGCATTACGATTATGTCTGCTCCGAGAGCGCGCGGGCCGTGATGGATCTCGCTGTCGAGTACACCTTGGTGCTGGGATACGGGATCCTGACCTGCGAGAACCACGAACAGGCGCTCGAGCGCGCGCGGCCCGACCGCAAGGACAAGGGCGGCGAGGTGGCCAGGACTTGCCTGCATATGCTGGACATCAAGCAGCGCTTCAATTTGTGGCCGCGCAAGCGATGAACCGGCGATCGCAACAACCCTCCCGGCGCCCGAACCCGGCGCGCCGCTCGGCGCGGCTCGCGGCGGTGCAGGCGCTCTACCAGATGGATCTGACCGGCAGCACCGCCGAGCAAGTGCTGGCCGAGTTCGTGCAGCACCGCTTCGCGGGCACCGAGGGCGGCAGCCACTACGGCGCGCCCGACCGTACGCTGTTCACCGAACTGGTGCGCGGCGTCACCCTGCGCCGCGAGGAGCTCGACGAGATGATCGTCGGCGCGCTCACCGCCGACTGGTCGCTCGACCGGCTCGACCGCGTGCTGCGCGCCATTCTCCACGCCGCGGCTTACGAGCTCGCGGCCCGCGCCGACGTGCCGCCGCGGGTTGTGGTCAACGAATACATCGAGGTGGCGCGGGCCTTTTTCGACGGACCCGAGCCGCGGTTGGTCAACGGCGTGGTCGACCGTCTCGCCCACATCCTGCGCGCCGACGAGCTGGGGGTGGAGCATGGGTCGGAGCGCGGACCGTCCAGGTGAGTTCGAGCTGATCGCGCGGCTCTTCGCTCCGCTCGCTCGGGGCGAGGCGGGTGCCTTCGGTCTGCTCGACGACGCCGCGGCGCTCGCGCCAACCCCCGGCCACCGAATCGTCGCCACCGCCGACGCGATCGTCGCCGGCGTCCACTTCCTGCCCGATACGCCCGCCGACCTCGTCGCGCGCAAGCTCTTGCGCGTGAACCTGTCCGATCTCGCCGCCATGGGCGCCGTACCGCGCTGGTACCTGCTCACCGCCGCGCTGCCGGCCGACCTCGGCATGGACTGGCTCGAGGGGTTCGCCGCGGGGCTGGCGGCTGACCAGGACGCCTTCGGTATCGTCATGGCGGGCGGCGATACGGTATCGACCTCCGGGCCGCTGGCCCTTTCGCTCACCGCGCTGGGCGAGGCGCCGCCGGAGCGTCTGCTGCGCCGAGCCGGCGCGCGCCCCGGCGACCGCGTCCTGGTCTCGGGCACCATCGGCGACGCAGGCCTGGGGCTCGCCGCGCTGAAAGGCGAGCTCGAGGGTCTCGACGCCGCCGACACCGACGCGCTGGCGGCGCGCCACCGCCTGCCGGAGCCGCGTACCGGGCTCGGTCCCGCGCTGGGCGGCATCGCCTCGGCCTGCATCGACGTGTCGGACGGGCTGATGGCCGACCTCGGTCACATTTGTGAGGCCTCGCGGGTGGGCGCACGTATCGACGTCGCGCGGGTGCCGCTCAGCCCTGCCGCCCGCCGCGCGGCGGCACGACTGCCCGACGGCACGGCGTGCGCGCTGACCGGCGGCGACGACTACGAGCTTCTGTTCACCGTGGCTCCCGATCGCCTTGACGCCGCTTACGACACTGCCCGCGCCGCCGCGGTACCCGTCGCCGAAATCGGTGAGGTGGTGCAGGGTGAAGGCGCGCTGGCGCTCGGCGACGATGGGCAGCCTCTCGAACTGGCGAGGACCGGGTTCAGCCATTTCTAAGGCCGGATGCCGCCGCAATGCCGGCGCTTCGTCGCTGGGATAGAGGCGCCAAGACGACGCGTCTCCATTTACCCTGTGTTCACACGCTCTGCGCTATTACCCGCGCCATGCTCCATGTCCCCCGCTTCACGGCACCCGCCGCCCTGATCGTCTTCCTGTGCGTGCTCGCTTGGCCGGGCGCCGCGCCGCGTGCCGAGGGGGACCCCGAATTCTACGACATGAAAATCATGGTGGTACCGGTGCTGAGCCAGCGCCGGATCCTCGGCCACTTCAACTTCTCGGCCGTCCTCGAGCTCGAGGACGGCATCGGACGCGACGAGATCCTGCCCTATATCCCGCGCCTGCGCGATGCCATGCTCGAGGACATGAAGCGCTATGTCGACCGGCATTCCGATATCCTCGAGCGCGTCGATCTCGTCCGCGTCAAACGCGTGCTGCAGCGCGCCGCCGAACGCGTGACCGGGGAGGGTCTGATCCGCGAAGTGCTGCTCGCGGCCGTCTCCCAACGCTCCTTCCGGCGCTAGGCGAGAATGCCCGCAGGGTAGCGCCCGTTCCTCGGTCGGGCCGGCGCCGCAGACACGATGATTCCGCCCTTCGGGCAAGTTGCATCCCCCATACCTTTCTGCCATGTTCCGCCCCGCTCACAGGCCGCCGGGGAGGGGGAGCCGCCTTGTCTCGTGAGCAACTCCGCCGGCGACGCTACCTTTACTAAAAGAAATCGAAGGGTGTTCGATGTCTGAGTACTATTGGCTTGTCATCGTGGCGAGCGTGCTTGCGCTGGCCTACGGTGTCTTCGCGTCGCGCGGCGTGTTGGCGGCGCCGGCAGGCACCGACCGGATGAAGGAAATCGCCGGCGCTATCCAGGAAGGCGCTTCCGCCTATCTCAACCGGCAATACACCACCATTGCCGTCGTCGGCGTCGTCGTCGGCGTCATCCTTGGCGTGTTGCTGGGCATCCAGGTGGCGGTCGGATACTTCATCGGCGCCATTCTTTCCGGCGCGGCAGGCTATATCGGCATGAACGTCTCGGTCCGCGCCAACGTGCGCACGACCGAAGCCGCACGCTCAGGGGGCCTCGCGCCGGCGCTGTCGATCGCGTTCAAGTCGGGCGCGGTCACCGGCATGCTGGTGGTCGGCCTCGGCCTCCTGGCCGTCGGCGGCTACTACATCATCCTGCGCGAGCTCTGGGTCGGCCACGCCACGCCGGCCGATGTCCGCTTGACGCTCGAAGCGCTGGTCGCGCTGTCCTTCGGCGCCTCGCTGATCTCGATCTTCGCGCGTCTGGGCGGCGGCATCTTCACCAAGGGCGCGGATGTCGGCGGTGACCTCGTGGGCAAGATCGAGGCCGGCATTCCCGAGGACGACCCGCGCAACGCCGCGGTGATCGCGGACAACGTGGGCGACAATGTGGGCGACTGCGCCGGCATGGCCGCCGACCTGTTCGAGACCTACGCGGTGACCACCGTCGCCACCATGCTGCTGGGCGCCATCTTCTTCACCGGCGCCGGGCAGGAAGTGATGATGCTCTACCCGCTGGTGATCGGTGCGGTGTGCATCGTCGGCTCGGTCATCGGCACCTTTTTCGTCCGCCTGGGCCGCTCCGAGAACATCATGGCCGCGCTCTACAAGGGCTTCATCTCCTCGGCCGTGATCTCGGGCCTTCTCATCGCCGTGGTCACCTGGATGCTGCCCTTCGACGTGGTCGCCGACCGCGCCGGGCTCGGTGTGGCGCCGCTCAACCTGTTCATCTGCGCGCTTACCGGTCTGGGCGTGACCGGCCTGATCATCTGGATCACCGAGTACTATACGGGCACCGAGTACAAGCCAGTCCGCTCGGTAGCCAAGAGCTCGGAAACCGGTCACGCGACCAACATCATCCAGGGCCTGGCCGTGTCGATGGAGGCCACCGCACTGCCCGTTCTGGTGATCTGCGCCGGTATCGTGATCTCGTTCCTGGCCGCCGACCTCTACGGTATCGCCGTGGCCGCCACGACCATGCTGTCGCTCGCCGGCATGGTGGTCGCGCTCGACGCCTACGGTCCGGTGACCGACAACGCCGGCGGCATCGCCGAAATGGCCGACCTGCCCGAGGACGTGCGCAAGACCACGGATGCGCTGGACGCGGTGGGCAACACCACCAAGGCGGTGACCAAGGGCTACGCCATCGGTTCGGCCGGCCTCGCCGCGCTGGTGCTGTTCACGGCCTATACCGAGGATCTATCGCACTACTTCGGCACGCTCGAGGTCAGCTTCAAACTGTCCGACCCCTACGTGGTCATCGGCCTGTTCTTCGGCGGCCTGCTGCCGTTCCTGTTCGGCTCGATGGGCATGCAGGCGGTCGGCCGCGCTGGCGGCGAGGTCGTGGTCGAGGTCCGGCGCCAGTTCAAGGAGATCCCCGGCATCATGGACGGCACGGCCCGGCCCGAATACGGCAAGGCCGTGGACCTGCTGACCAAGGCGGCGATCCGCGAGATGATTTTGCCCTCGATGCTGCCGGTGTTCGGCCCGGTGGTCTTCTTCCTGGTGATCTGGGCCGTGGGCGGCCTCGCCGCGGGCTTCACCGCGCTGGGCGCGGTGCTGCTCGGCACCATCGTCACCGGGCTGTTCGTCGCGATCTCGATGACGGCGGGCGGCGGTGCCTGGGACAACGCCAAGAAGTACATCGAGGACGGCCATCACGGCGGCAAGGGCTCCGACGCCCACCACGCCGCGGTGACCGGCGACACGGTCGGCGATCCCTACAA
>CAZDBC010000288.1:0-5029 GCA_964503295.1 uncultured Kiloniellaceae bacterium
TTCCAATGCTTCAAATATATCAGGCGTATAATCAACCGGTATATGAGTAGAGTTAGTATAGTATGGAGCAAAGCCATTGCCTTTTTTTGCCTCTCTCTCATTAGCTACCACTATGTCAGGAAAGTGCTGTTTATCCAGCCGGGCAAAACGATAGCTGGTGCCCTCTCCCGGTGTTGCTTCCAGATTAAATAAATCTCCGGTTTCTTTTTGATAAATCAATAGTTTTTCACGCATATAGTCCATCACTTCTTTGGCAAACTCCCGGCCTTCTTTAGTAACAATACTTTTGTCTTTGCCCAAAAAGTTAACACAGGCTTCATTCATGCCCATCTCGCTGGTCGATCTCGGCCTGCCGGTCGGCTTTCCCGACCTCGACGTCGCCCTGCGCGCGAGCTTCGAGGAGGTCTTCGGCGCGACCCGGGACGCTCAGCCGGCGAGCGCCAGCACCGCCTGATAGGTAAAGCCGATCAGCAGCGAGCCGCTCAGCGCGATGCCGAGGTACCAGACGAAGACCGGCGCGCGCACCAGGGCGAAGACCGCCATCGCTGCCGGCAGGCTGGTGACCCCGCCGGCGACCAGGAAGGCGAGCGCCGCGCCCGGCGCCATGCCCATCTCGAGCAGCTGGGCGATCAGCGGGATGGCCGCGAAGCCGTTCAGGTAGGCGGGCACGCCGGCGGCGACCGCGACCGGCACCGCCTGCCAGCCGTCGCCGCCGAGATGGGTCGCGATCGCATCGGCGGGCAGCCAGGCGACCATCAGGCTTTCGATCGCGAAGGCCAGCAGCAACCACTTGGCCAGGAACAGGCCGACGGTGCGGACCTCGCCGAGGAAGGTGCCGACCCGGGCCGGTTCGCGCCAGAAGGTCCAGCGCAGCGGCCGGGGCTCCAGGGCGCGGCGGGCGCAGCCGCCGACCGCCTGGCGCAGCGGGTCGTCGAAGCCGCCGAGCCCCATCACTGCCCAGGTCGCCAGGCCGCCGAGCAGCCCCATGGCGAGCGCGGCCAGGGTGCGCACGATTGCGAAGTCGAGATCGATCACGGCCGCGGTCAGCACGAAGATCTCCGGATCCATGAGCGGGGAGGCAACCCAGAAGGCCATGACCGCCGGCAGGGGCACGCCGGCGGCCAGCAGGGCGGCGATCAGCGGCACCACGCCGCAGGAGCAAAAGGGCGAGAATGCGCCGGCGGCGGCCGCCACCAGGATAGCCGGCAGGGTCGCTTGCGCGACGGCGCGGCCGATCAGGCGGTCGGCGCCGGCTGCCTTCAGCCAGCCGGCCAGCACGACCGAGAGCAGCAGGAAGGGCCCGACCCAGAGGAAGGAGTCGAGCACGAAGGCGAGCGAGCGCAAAGCCTGCGCGGGCAGCAGGACAGCGAGTCCGACGAACAGCAGTCCGATGGCGAGCCAGACCCGGTCGAGACGGCGCAAGCGGCCCGACCAGCTGTGCAGGGCAAGGGAGATGTCGCTCATCGCGGGTCCTTCCAGTTGGTGTTCATCGTTCCGGAATTATCGAAATGCTGGGTCAAAAAAACGGGCCGTCGCAGTCTAGCCGGCCTCGCGCGGCGCGGCGGCGGGCTGCACGCCGGCGCAGCACTGCTCGGTCAGGAAGTCGACCAGGCCGTTCATGAGAGCGAAGTTGGGCCGGCAGATGAGCTGCCGGCCGTCGCGCTCCTGCTCGACCAGCCCGACGTTGACCAGATGGGCGAGGTGGTGCGACAGGGTCGAGGCCGGCACGCCGAGATGCTCCTGCAGGGCGCCGACCGGCAGGCCGGCCTGCCCGGCCCGCACCAGCAGGCGGAACAGCTCGAGCCGGGTCGGGTGACCAAGCTTCTCCAGACAGCGGGCGGCGCGATTGACGTCCATGCCGCAAAGCTAGGCGCCCGGCGCCGCGATGTCAACTATATTTCTGGTATTATGGAAATAATGTCCGCGACGCCCGCGGCGCTCAGCGCCTGATGTGGAAGCCGGGCGCCGGCTGCTCCTCGCAGGACAGCCGCTCGGCGGCGGCGACGCGGGCATGCATTGGCCCTTGCTCGCAGACCGCCACCGCCTCCTCGACCAGTGCCGCGGGGCCGGCGAAGACGGCCTCGACGCGGCCGTCGGGCAGGTTGCGCACCCAGCCGTCCAAGCCGAGCGCCTCGGCACGTTCGCGCACCCAATAGCGAAAGCCGACGCCCTGCACGCGGCCGGAGATGAGCAGTTTGATGCAAGTGGAGTCGTCCATCGCCTTCTCCTTGGTCGCCGCTGCGGTCCGCCTACCAGCGGCTGGCCGAGCGCACGTCACCGGTGGCGCGCGCCGGATAGAGCGTGTCCAGGGCGATCAGAACCGCACGCCGGGCCTGGCGCTCCCAGCGGTCGCGGTGCAGCCACTGATCCTCGATGGTGATCGCGGGGTCCGTCCGGTCCTCGTGGCTCAAACGATTGCGCAAGCGGTGCAGCCAGCGCAGCTCCTTGTCATCGAGGCCGGGAATGGCCGTCTCCGGCTCGCCGATGGCACCGGCCCGGCGGCCGCCGGCGGCCGCCACCTGCGCCTCGGCGATCGCCGCGGCAAGGATGATCACGGCGCTCCAGGCGCCGACGCAGTAGGCCGCCTGCAGGTCGATCATCAGGGCGCAGGCCTGCTCGCTGGGCCGGGGCGCGCCGCGGCTGGCACGCTGCCCCTCCTGCTCGGCGAACCAGAGCCGCCGCTCGTCCCAGGTCTCCTCGCTCGGCCGCTCGAGCTGTTCCATGACCGCTCCGCAGGTTGCGCGCCGACCGCCCCCTAACGAAACTCCAGGATCGCCTGGTCGACCGACAGGCTGTCGCCGGGGGCGGCAAGCAGGCTGAGCACCACGCCGTCGCGCTCGGCGCGCAGCACGTTCTCCATCTTCATCGCTTCGACCACGGCCAGCTCCTCGCCCGCCTTGACCTCCTGGCCCTCGGCGACCGCGACCGAGACCAGCAGGCCGGGCATGGGCGAGAGCAGGTAGCGCGACAGGTCGGGTGGCGCCTTGACCGGCATCAGCTCGGCGAGATCGGCCGCGCGCGGCGTCATGACCAGCATCTCCAGCGTGACGCCACCGTGGGTCAGGAGGTAGGCCGGGCCGCGCCGATCGACCTGGACGGTCAGGGCGCGGTCGCCGATACGCCCGGCGAACAGCGGCTGGCCCGGCTGCCAGCTGCCGCTCAGGGTGACGGCGCGACCGTCCGGCCCCTCGACGCGCATGGCGCCGGTCGCCGCGGTCACGCGGCGGGGATGAAACTCCCGGTTGCAGGCGACCACCCAGTCGGCCGGATCGCTGAACGGTCGCGCACCCTCGAGCTGTCCCTCGATGCGGCATTCGCGCTCGGCCTCGCGGTGACGCAGCGCGGCAGCCAGCGCCACCAGCACCTCGAGCTGAGCCGGCGTCGGCGTGAGGCCGGCGAAGCCCTCGGGAAAGCTCTCGGCGATGAAGCCGGTGGTCAGGTCGCCGCGGCGGAAGCGCTCCGAGCCGACGATGGCGGACAGGAATGACACGTTATGGTTGATGCCGCGAATGTAGAAGCCGTCGAGCGCGGCCAGCATCTCGCGGATCGCGGCCGTGCGGTCGGCACCGTAGGTCACCAGCTTCGCGATCATGGGATCGTAGTAGATGGATATCTCGGAGCCCTCGACGACGCCGCTGTCGATGCGCACGTGCGGCCGGGAGCTGGCGGTCGCCGGCTCCGGGATCGGCGGCTCCCGGTAGCGGGTGAGGCGCCCGATCGAAGGCATGAAGTTGCGCAAGGGGTCCTCGGCGTAGACCCGCGCCTCGAGCGACCAGCCTTCGAGCCTGACGTCGTCCTGCCCGAAGGCCAGCGGCTCCCCGGCGGCGATGCGGATCATCCATTCGACCAGGTCGATGCCGGTCACCATCTCGGTCACCGGATGCTCGACCTGGATGCGCGTGTTCATCTCCAGGAAATAGAAGTTGCGGTCCTTATCGACGATGAACTCGACGGTGCCGGCCGAGCGGTAGTCGACGGCGCGTGCCAGCGCCACCGCCTGTTCGCCCATGGCGGCGCGCGTCGCGGCGTCGATGAAGGGCGACGGCGCCTCCTCGATCACCTTCTGGTGGCGGCGCTGGATCGAGCATTCGCGCTCGCCCAGGTGCAGCACCGTGCCGTGCGCGTCGGCCAGGACCTGGATCTCGATGTGACGCGGCTGCTCGACGAACTTCTCGATGAAGACCCGATCATCGCCGAACGACGAGCGCGCCTCGCTCTGCGCCGAGCGAAAGCCCTCGCGTGCCTCCTTCTCGTCGCGCGCGATGCGCATGCCCTTGCCGCCGCCGCCGGCCGAGGCCTTGATCATGACCGGATAGCCGATCTCGCCGGCGATGCGCGCTGCCTCGTCGGCATCGGCGATCAGGTCCATGTGGCCGGGCACCGTGCTGACCCCCGCCTCGGCGGCCAGGCGCTTCGATTCGATCTTGTCGCCCATGGCGGCGATCGCCGGCGGCGGCGGACCGATGAAGACGAGGCCGGCCGCCTCCAGGTCCGAAACGAAGGCGGCGTTCTCGGCCAGAAAGCCGAAGCCGGGATGGACCGCCTGGGCGCCGGTCGCGCGGCAGGCCTCGATGATGCGCTCGCCGCGCAGGTAGCTCTCGGCCGAGGGCGCGGGCCCGATCGCGACCGCCTCGTCGGCCAACTGCCGGTGGAGGGAATCGCGGTCGGCCTCGGAATAGACGGCCACCGTCTTGATTCCCAGCGCCCGCGCGCTGCGGATGATGCGGCAGGCGATCTCGCCGCGGTTGGCGATCAGAATCTTCTCGAACACCGGCGGAGACTTCCCTGTTCTGGCCCCGAAGAGCACTCCGGTTATTCCGCGCCGCGGGCGCTGTCAACCGAGGCCGACGGCCGGCGCCGCGCGTGCCGCCCGCGGTGGAGCAGCACCAGCGCCTGCCCGGCGACCGCGCCGAGCACCAGAAGGCCTCCGGCAAGCGTCAGCCAGGAGGGCGTCTCGCCCAGGAAAAGCCAGACCCAGACCGGCCCCAGCACTGTCTCGCCGAGGGCGAGCAGGCCGACCTGGGCCGCT
>CAZDBC010000289.1:0-5007 GCA_964503295.1 uncultured Kiloniellaceae bacterium
CGCGCTCTTCGAGCCCGGTCACCAGTCGATGGATGCCGGACTTGGACTTGAGGCCGAGCGCCTCCTTCATTTCGTCGAACGAGGGCGACACGCCGCGCCGCGACAGATGGTCGTGGATGAAGAGCAGGAGTTCGTGCTGCTTGCGGGTCAACATCTCTCGCTATGCCTTTCCAGGGGCGTCGTTTTGCATCGGCCACACCCCGCTCAATATAAAGAACAAAACCAAAACTAGGCACATGTTCTAGTTTGGTTCCGCGCGCCGGTCAAGGCCTCTTGTGTAAAATGCCTCTGTGCGGCCGGGTCGCACCTGAGCGCTTGTCAGATGGCGCTGGCCCCAAAGGCGAAGGGCAGCACCTTGACCGCATCGCCGGCGGCCGCCGCCGGTGCGTGCGGCGGCCGTACGATGAGGCAGTCGGCCTCGGCGAGCGTTGCCAGCATGGAGCTGTCTTGGCGCGAAAAGGCTGTGGCGATCGGCCGGCCGTCCTCGTCGCTGCTCAGACGTGCGCGCAGGTAGTCCTGGCGCCGGTCGTTGGCAGGCAGCGGCGCGGCGAGCCGCGCGGTCCTGAGCGGCGGTCCCTCCGCCGGCAGGCCGAGCATGACGTCGATGGCCGGTCGGGCGAAGAGCAGCGCGCAGACCAGCGACGACACCGGATTACCGGGCAGGCCGAGCAGCGGCGTGTCGCTGATCCGTCCGAACATCAAGGGTTTGCCGGGACGCATGGCGATGCGCCAGAAATCGAGTGCCAGGCCCTCCTCGCCGAGCACGTCGCGCACGAGGTCGTGCTCGCCTACGGAGGCGCCGCCCGAGGTGATCAGCAGGTCGGCGCCGCGCGCTCCCTCGACGATTTCGCGCAGCGCCTCGCGGGTGTCCGCCGCGATGCCGAGGTGAAGCGGCTCGCCACCGGCGGTCTCGACCAGGGCGGCGAGCGAGAAGCCATTCGAGCTCACGATCTGCGAGGGGCCGCGCGGGGTTCCGGGCAGGACAACCTCGTCGCCGGTCGCGACGATCGCCACCCGCGGCTTGCGGCGCACCTGAAGCCAGGCGTGGTCCATCGCCGCGGCAAGCCCGATGTCGCGTGGCGTGAGCCGGCGGCCCGGCTGCAGACCGGTCTGACCGGCCTGAAAGTCGAGGCCGGCCGGGCGCACGAACTTGCCGGGCTCGACCGCCTCTCGCACCGTCACCCGTTCGCCGCGGGCCTCGGTGTCCTCCTGGATCACGATGCTGTCGGCACCCTCCGGCAGCGGCGCGCCGGTGAAGATGCGCACCGCTTCGCCGCGACCGACCCGACCTTCGAAGCGCTCGCCAGCCGGGATTCGGCCGATCACGCGCAGCTCGGCCGGCGGCTGCGCGACATCGGCCGCGCGCACGGCATAGCCGTCCATCGCCGAGACCGCCAAGGGCGGCTGGCTGAGCCGGGCCACCACGGGCGCGGCGAGGACGCGGCCGTGCGCCTGCGCGAGACTCACGGTCTCGGCGGCCAGCGGTTTGAAGGCGGCCAGAATTCGCCGCGCGGCCTCCTCCACTGAAATCATCACGGCGCCTCGTAGAGGCCTGACTTGCCGCCAGACTTGTGCACCAGGCGAATGTCGGTCAGGCGCATGCCGCGGTCGACCGCCTTGCACATGTCGTAGACCGTGAGCGCGGCGACGGCGACCGCGGTCAGGGCCTCCATCTCGACGCCGGTCCTGCCGACCAGCTTGCAGGTCGCACTGATGTCGACCGCGTCGCGGTCGGAAGCGAGACGCAGATCGACGCTGACCGAACTCAGCGCCAGGGGATGGCACAGGGGGATGAGGTCCGGCGTGCGCTTGGCGCCCATGATACCCGCCAGGCGGGCGACGGAAAGGACGTCGCCCTTCTTGACCCCGCCGTCACGGATGAGGGCGACGGTTTCCGGCTTCATGAGCACGCTGCCGCGCGCCTCGGCGATGCGCTCGCTTGCCGCCTTGTCCGAGACGTCCACCATGCGCGCCCGGCCTTCGGCGTCGAAGTGGGTGAAATCCTCGGCCATGCCCGGTCTCCGCGGCGCGTCGTCAGGCGCCGGACGCTTCGGCCGGTGCCGCCTGCAGCAGGGCCCGCGTCGCGGCCGCGACGTCGTCCTGGCGCATGAGCGATTCGCCGATCAGGAAGCAGCGGGCGCCGACACGCGCCATGCGGGCGAGATCGGCCGGCCCGTAGAGGCCGCTCTCCGCCACCAGAAGACGATCCGCCGGGACCCGCGGCGCGAGCTTCTCCGTCGTTGCAAGATCGACCTCCAGGCTTTTCAGATCGCGATTATTTATGCCGATCAGGGGGGAGCTGAGCTCGAGCGCGCGCTCGAGCTCCGCGGCGTCGTGCACCTCGAGCAGGACGTCCATGCCCAGGCTTTGCGCGAGCTGCTCCAGTTCGGCCGCCTGCGCGTCGCTCAGCGCGGCCAGGATGAGCAGGACGCAGTCGGCGCCGAGCGCGCGCGATTCGATGATCTGGTAGGCATCGAGCATGAAGTCCTTGCGCAGCACGGGGAGGTCGACCGCGGCACGCGCGGCCACCAGGTCGCCGTCGCTGCCCTGAAAGTAGGGTCCGTCGGTCAGCACTGAGAGGCAGGCGGCGCCGCCGGCGGCATAGGCCCTGGCCAGGGCGGGCGGATCGAAATCATGCCGTATCAAACCCTTGCTCGGCGAAGCTTTTTTGATCTCGCAGATCAAGCCGTAGTGCCCCTCGCGCAGGCGCTCTGCCAGGCAGGCGCGAAAGCCGCGCGGCCGCTCGGCGGCTCGCGCCGCGGTCTCGAGCGCGGCCAGGCTGCGTTCGCGCCTGCGCGCAGCCACCTCGGCGCGTTTGTCGGCGCAGATCCGCGCGAGCACGTCGCTCATGCCGTACCGGCCTCCGGCACCGGGCTGTTGGTGATTGCGATCAGCCGCTCGAGCACCGCGGCGGCGCGTCCGCTGTCGATCGCCTCGGCCGCGCGTTCCACGCCTTCCTTGAGATCGGCCGCCCGCTCGCCGACCACCAGGGCGGCGGCCGAGCCGAGGACAACGATGTCGCGGAACGCGCCCGGCTCCCCATGCAACAGGGCGCGCAGGGCGCGGGCGTTGTAGTCCGCGTCGCCGCCGCGCAGCTTCTCGAGGCGCGTGCTGTGCAGACCGACGGACTCCGGCGTGACCTCGAAGCGCTCGAGCCGTCCGTGGCGCAGCTCCACGACCTCGCTGGGACCGAGCGTCGAGAGCTCGTCGAGCCCGCCGGCGCCGTGCACCACCCAGGCCCGTTCGTGGCCCAGCTCGCCGAGCACCGCTGCGATCGGCTCCAGCCAGTCGGGCGAATAGACGCCGATCACCTGGCGCCTGACGCGCGCCGGGTTAGACAGGGGTCCGAGAAGGTTGAAGATGGTTCGCGTGCCGAGCTCGACCCGGGTCGGGCCGACGTGGCGCATGGCGCTGTGGTGGCGCGGCGCCATCAGGAAACAGGTTCCCGCCTCGCGCAGGGCGCGGGCCACCAGCGACAGGTCGGCCTCGATGTTGACGCCGAGCGCGGCCAGCACGTCGGCGGCGCCGCTGCGCGAGGAGAGGGCGCGGTTGCCGTGCTTGGCGACCGGCAGGCCGCAGGCCGCGACCACGAACTGGCTGGCGGTCGAGATGTTGAAGGTGCCGGCGCCATCGCCGCCGGTGCCGCAGATGTCGATCGCGTCGGGCGGCGCATCGACAGCCAGCATCTTGGCGCGCATCACTCGGGCCGCGCCGGCGATTTCCGCGACGCTCTCGCCGCGCACGCGCAGGGCCATCAGGAAGCCGCCCATCTGGGCCGGAGTCGCATTGCCGGACATGATGATGTCGAAGGCCTGCTCGGCCTCGACCATGTTGAGCCGCCGCCCGTCCGCGACGCGGGCTAGAAGCTGCTTGAGGTCGGTCATGTCGCCGGACATGGCTCGTCTCTGGCCCGGGCCGCTCACGCCCGCGCGGCGACGGCGAGGAAGTTGCCGAGCAGCGCCTTGCCCTCGGCCGAGGCGATGCTCTCCGGGTGGAACTGGACGCCATGGATCGGCAGCTCGCGGTGCATGAGCCCCATGATCACGCCGTCGTCGCTGCGCGCCGTCACCGTCAGGCTGTCGGGCAGGCTCTCGGGTTCGAGGGTCAGGGAGTGGTAACGCGTCGCTGTCAGCGGATTGGGCAGATCGGCGAAGAGGCCCCGGCTTTCGTGGCGGATCTCGCTGACCTTGCCGTGCATGGGCGCGGGGGCACGCACCACCCGGCCGCCGAAGGCCTGGCCGATTGCCTGATGGCCGAGGCACACGCCCAGTGTCGGAATTTCTGCCTCGGCCGCCGCGCCGACCAGGGCGAGGCAGATCCCGGCGCGGTCCGGATCGCACGGACCCGGCGACATGACGATGCCTTCGGGCCGCAGCGCCAGAATCTCCTCGACCGACAGTTCGTCGTTGCGCCTGACGACGGTCTCCGCGCCCAACTCGCCCAGATAGTGGAACAGGTTGTAGGTGAAGCTGTCGTAGTTATCGATCAGGACAAGCATTTCATAATCTTATGGGGCGCCGTCCGAGCGCCTGCCGTGGTTTTCCAAAATGTCTTATAACAGGTGGCCGGAGGCTGCAAAAGCGCTGCCCAGGGTCGAGCAGGCGGGTTACCATCGGGCCGTTGCCGCAGCTGCCGCGCAGGGCCCGCCTGGCGCAGCGCCGGTCGCCGGAGGACGGCAAGGGGGAGGCGGCGAGACGTCCATGATCGGGTCGCGACCGTGACATCCAGTTCGAGACGCCCGCACGGGGCGCGATCGCCTCGTCCGGCCGGGGGTGCCAGCCGCCGCAGCCGCGTCCTCGGACCATTCCTGCTGGTCTTCTCTGTCGGCATCGCTCTCGGCGCCGGGCTTGGCCTGTGGCTCGAGCGCGACGGGCCGTGGCCGGCAAGCAAGGCGCGGACGTCCGCTGGCGAGAGGCTGGCCTCCCCCGAAGCCGGACCGCTCGCGGCCCCAGCCCCGGTCTCGGCCCCGGCCCCGGTCTCGGCCCCGGCCCCGGCCCCGGCCCCGGT
>CAZDBC010000290.1:0-5004 GCA_964503295.1 uncultured Kiloniellaceae bacterium
CTGCAGGGCATCGGCGCGCTCGAGTCGCAGCCCGGAGTCGACTACGAGGGCATCTGCTGGTAGCCGATGCCGACACGGGTCCCGGCGAAGGGGGGGTGTAGGGGGGGTATGAGCCGATGAGAATCCTGCATCTGCTCGACCACTCCCTGCCGTTGCAGAGCGGCTACAGCTTCCGCACCATCGGCATCCTCGAGGCCCAGCGCAAACGGGGCTGGGACACGGTGCAGATGACCACGCCCAAACAGTACCGCTTCGACGGCGCCCTCGACCGGGTCGACGGCTGGAGCTTTTACCGCACCCCGCAGCCTTCAGCGGCGAGCCAGAAGCTGCCGCTGCTGCGCGAGCTGGCGCAGATGCGCGCCACCCGCCGCCGCCTCGACAAGGTCATCGCGGAGACCCGGCCCGACATCCTGCAGGCCCACTCGCCGATCCTGAACGGCCTGCCGGCACTCGGCGCGGCGCGGCGCCACGGCCTGCCCCTGGTCTACGAGGTGCGCTCCCTGTGGGAGGACGCGGCGGTCGACTGGGGCACCGCGCGCCAGGGCGACCTGCGCTACCGCGCGACGCGCAGCCTGGAGACCTACGTGCTGCGCCGGGCCGACGCGGTGACCACCATCTGCCAAGGGCTGCGCCGGGAAATCCTCGGCCGCGGCATTCCGGCCGACAAGGTGGTCGAGATTCCCAACGCGGTCGATCCGGAGCAGTTCACCACCGAGCGCCGGGCCGATCCCGAACTGGCCCGCACGCTCGGTCTCGAGGGCTGCGTCGTGCTCGGGTTCATCGGCTCCTTCTACGCCTACGAGGGGCTCGACCTGCTGCTCGAGGCCGCGGCCCGCCTGTTCGCCGCGCGCGAGGACGTCAAGCTGCTGCTGGTCGGCGGCGGGCCGGAGAAGGCGCGCCTGGTGGCGCGCGCCGCCGAGCTGGGGATCGCAGATCGTGTCGTCTTCACCGGACGGGTCCCGCACGAGCAGGTCCGGCGCTACTATGACCTGGTCAGTCTCTTCGTCTATCCGCGCCGGCGCATGCGCCTGACCGACCTGGTGACCCCGCTGAAGCCACTGGAGGCCATGGCCCAGGGCGCGATCGTGGTCGCCTCCGACGTCGGCGGCCACAAGGAACTGCTGATCGACGGAGAGCGCGGCTATCTCTTCCCGGCCGGCGACGCCGAGGCCCTGGCCGCCAGGCTGGCCGAGGTCATCGACCGGCAGGAGGGCTGGCCGGCCATGCGCGCCGCCGGGCGTCGCTTCGTCGAGGAAGAGCGCAGCTGGGACAGGGTGGTGGCCGGCTACGCGCCGCTCTATGCGCGGCTGCTCGGCCGGCCCTGCGAGGACTGACCGGCGATGTGCGGCATCTACGGCATGGTGGCGCTGCGCGCCGGTGCGGATTGCGATCCCGGCCTGCTCGACGCCATGGGCGCGGCGATCGTCCACCGCGGCCCCGACGACGAGGGCCGCTACGCCGCGCCCGGCTTCGCCATGGGCATGCGGCGCCTTTCGATCATCGACCTCGATCACGGACACCAGCCGATTCCCAACGCCGACGAGACCGTGTGGACCGTGTGCAACGGCGAGATCTACAACTTCCGCGAAATCCGCAAGGACCTGGCGGCCGAGGGCGCGCGCTTTCGCACCGGCAGCGACAGCGAGGTGCTGGTCCACCTCTACGAGCGCCACGGACCGGGGCTGGTCGACCGTCTGCTCGGCATGTTCGGCTTCGCCGTCTGGGACGCGCCGCGCCGGCGCCTGCTGCTCGGCCGCGACCGGCTCGGCGTCAAGCCGCTCTACTACCTGGAGCACGAGGGGCGGCTGGTCTTCGCCTCGGAGATCAAGGCGCTGCTGACCCTGCCGGGCCTGGAGCGCGCGGTCGATCCGGCCGCACTGCAGCACTATCTCGCGCTCGGCTACACCGGCAACGATCAGACGCTGTTCCAGGGCATCCGCAAGCTGCCGCCGGCCAGCCTGCTGGTTTGCGAGAACGGCGGCTATCGCATCGAGCGCTACTGGCAGCCGCCCGCTGCGGCCGACGAAACGCTCGATGCCGCGCAGTGGGCCGAGCGCATCCGTGCCGCGATCGAGACGGCGGTGGTCTCGGAAATGGTCAGCGACGTGCCGCTCGGCGCTTTCTTGAGCGGCGGCATCGATTCCAGCTCGATCGTCGCCTTCATGGCGCGCAACAGCGACCGCCCGGTCAAGACCTACGCCATCGGTTTTCGCGGCGACGCGGCGAGCGCTGTCTACAACGAGCTACCCTACGCGCAGCAAGTCGCCGAACGCTTCGGCACCGACCATCGCGAGATCGTCGTGCGCCCGGAGGTCGCGCGCCTGCTGCCCCGGCTGCAGTGGCATATGGACGAGCCGGTCGCCGACTCCGCCCTGGTCACGACTTTTCTGGTCTCCCAGTTCGCGCGCCAGGACGTGAAGGTGATCCTCTCGGGCGTCGGCGGCGACGAGCTGTTCGGCGGCTACAACCGCTACCTGGGCGACCACTATGCCGCGCAGTTCCAGCGCCTGCCGGCCTGGCTGCGCAAGGCCGTGATCCCGCCGCTGGTCGAGGCCCTGCCGAGCGACCGGCACGGCCGCCTGGCCAGCGTCGCGCGCTACGCGCGCACCTTCGTCGCCTCCCACGATCTGCCGCCCGAGGCGCGCTACCGCTCCTACGTCGAGCTGTTCGGGGCCGACAGCCTGGACCGGCTGCTGCAGCGGGCCAATGCCGGATATGTCGACAGCATCGACCAGGCCTTCGCCGAGGCCGCAGAGGGCGATTCCCTGAATCGCCTGATGCGCGTCGACCTCATGACGCAGATGCCCAACGACCTGCTGCTGCTGACCGACAAGATGACCATGGCCTGCTCGCTCGAGTGCCGGGTGCCGCTGCTCAACCACGAGCTGGTCGAGCTGGCCGCGCGCGTGCCCGCCGCGCTGCGCATCGAGGGGCGCAACCTGAAGAGCCTGCTCAAGCGCGCGCTCGACGGCGTGCTGCCGCCGGAGATCCTGGAACGGAAGAAGCGCGGCTTCGGCGCGCCGATCGGCGCCTGGCTGAAGCGCGACCTGCAGCCGATGATGCACCGCCTGCTGTCGCGCCGGGCGGTCGAGGCGCGCGGCCTGTTCCACTGGCCCGTTATCGAGGAGACCATGGCGCTGCACCAGGCGAGCCGGGAAGACCACACCGACCATCTCATGGCGCTGCTGAACCTGGAGATATGGGCGCAGATCTTCCTCGACGGCCGGGCGCCCGACGACCTGGCCGACGAGCTGAGCGCGGAGGTTCCGGCCCAGGCATGAGGATTCTCTACCTCTGTCATCGCTTCCCCTTCCCGCCTGCGCGCGGCGGGAAGATCCGTCCGTTCAACATGATCCGGCACCTGAGTCGCACGCACGAGGTGGTCGTCGCCTCGCTCGCGCGCTCGCCGGAGGAGGCCGAGGCCGGGCGCGGCATCGCCGCGCATTGTGCCGACCACATGATGGGGCAGGTCAGCGCGCCGGCGGCCTGGGCGCGCATGCTGCTGCGCCTGCCCACGGCCGAGCCCTCGTCCATGGGCTATTTCTTCGCGCCGGAGCTGAAGCGGCGGATCGACGAGCGGCTGGCGCGCGAGCGCTTCGACCTCGTCTTCGTGCACTGCTCCTCCGTCGCGCCCTATGTCGCGGGCGTCACGGGCATTCCGAAGATTCTCGATTTCGGCGACATGGATTCGCAGAAGTGGCTGATCTACCGGCGCTTCAAGCCTTTTCCGCTGTCGCTCGGCTACTGGCTAGAAGGGCACAAGATGATGCGTGCGGAGAAGGCGCTGGCGCGCCGCTTCGATCTTTGCACCTGCACGACACGGGCCGAACTGGAGACGCTGCGCGGCTACGGCCTGCCGACGCCCAGCGACTGGTTCCCCAACGGCGTCGACCAGGACTACTTCCGGCCGGTCGACGCGCGCTGCGACCCGGACTCCATCGCCTTCGTCGGCCGCATGGACTACTTCCCCAACCAGCAGGCGATGCGCTTTTTCTGCGACCGGGTCTTCCCGCTCATCCGGCAGGAGCGCCAGAACGCGCGTCTGTCGATCATCGGCGCGGCGCCGTCGGCCGAGATGCGCCGTCTGGGCGAGCGAGAGGGCATCACGGTGACCGGGACTGTGCCCGACGTGCGCGACCACGTTCGCCGCGCCGCGGTTGCCGTCGCGCCACTGCTGATCGCGCGCGGCACCCAGAACAAGATCCTGGAATGCATGGCCATGGGGGTGCCGGTGATCGCCAGCCGGCAGGCCGCGGGCGGGGTGGACGCCGTGGCTGGCGAGCACATTCTGGTGGCGGACTCGCCTGAGGACTATGCCCGGCAGGCGCTTACCCTGATGAGCGACCCGGCGGCGCGGCAGCGGCTGGCCGCCGCCGGCCGCGCGCGGGTGGAAAGCCACCACAGCTGGCCGAGCTCGATGGCCCGGCTCGACCGCATCGTCGAGAGCTGTCTCGAACGCCACCGTGGCGGCGGCCAAGACCCGCAGCGGACCGTCCGCGAAGGCGCGGCCGGCCGGTAGCGCGGCGCCGTCAGACGACGAAGTTGTCGGTCTGGTCCGACAGGTTGGTCAGATTCACGCCTTGCACCGTGACCAGCAGGCTGTAGCTGCCGGTCCCGTTCGGATCGACGCGCACCTCGCTGTCGCTGCCGTTCAGCGTTACCTGCAGGTAGCCGCCAGCCGCCAGGTTGCCGAAGTCGAGCGCGGCGCCCGGTCCGCCGTCGAAGACGGCGCTGATGTCGATGACGTCCTGCAGGCCGCCGCTGTCGTCGAAGCCCTGGACCGTATCGCCGCCGTCGAGCACCGATTCGTAGACCAGCACCTGCTCGTCGCCGCTCGCCGACAGGAAGATCTGGTCGCTGCCGGCGCCGCCGACGACCGTGTCGTCGGCGCCGTCGTCGTCGGAGACGTCGATGACGTCGTCACCGTCGTCGCCATCGATCATGTCGGCCCCGGAGCCGCCGAACAGGCTGTCGCCGCCCGCGCCGCCGAGCAGGGAGTCGTCG
>CAZDBC010000291.1:0-4951 GCA_964503295.1 uncultured Kiloniellaceae bacterium
CGATGCGGCCGATGAATGCGGCCTAAAAAGGGCGGGTCGAAAGGCCGGGCATCCGCCGCATTAGCCCGCCGGTAGAGCGGCCGGAAGCGGCGCGCTATCGCCGATTGGGACCCCTGGCGGGCGGCCTAGGGCGCGTCCGCGCCCCGAAAGCCGCAGAAAAGCTCTGTGTCGTTCATGCCACAGTTGGCCGCCAGACGGCGCCGGCACCCGTCGGCGACCATGGCCTCGCGTTGACAGCCCATTTCAGATGAGGGTAGAAGACCTAGGTATTTTGGTAATTTCCGATCGCGTTCAGAGCAGCTTCTCGCCACGCGTGCACTGGCGTCCATTGGGGAGCAAGCGGGGGTAAACAATATGTTCTTAAAGTCCAAGACCTTGGCCACCGGGCTCAAGGGCGCCCTTCTGGCCGGCGCCTTTGCCGTCGGTTCGGCCGCCGGCGCCCAGGCGTTGACCGTCGAAGAAGCAGTCCAGATGGCCATCAACACGAATCCCGACATCGGGATCGTGGCCCACAACCGCGAAGCCGTGGCCGAGGAACTGCGCCAGGCTCGCGGGCTCTATCTGCCCCGGGTTGAGCTTTCGGCCGGCATCGGGCGCGAGCGGATCAGCAACGGCACCGTGCGTGACGGCCTGGCCGACGGCGACTCCAACGAGGACGGCGACGACTTTTACAGCCTGACGCGGCGCGAGGCGCGGGTCTTCTTCCAGCAGCGGCTGTTCGACGGCTTCGAGGCCGGCGCGACGGTCGAGCGGGAAAAGGCCCGGGTCCGCTCGGCTTCGGCGCGCGTGTTGGAGAATTCCGAAGTGCTGGCGCTCGACGCCATCGGCGCCTTCATGGAGGTGCTGCGCCAGCGCGAGCTGGTCAGGCTGGCCGAAGAGAACGTCGACGTTCACCTCGACATCCTGGCGGCGCTGGAGCAGCGACTCGCCGGCGGCGGCGGCAGCCGTGCCGACGTGGTGCAGACCGAATCGCGTGTGTTCCGGGCCCGCAACACCCTGACCGAGACCTACAACGCGCTGCGTGACGGCGAGGCGCTGTTTACCCGGATCATCGGCCAGTTCCCGGACGAGCTGACGCCGCCCGAGCCGCCGGTCGATGCGCTGCCTGCGGACCTCGAGACGGCGGTCGATGTAGCCGGACGCAACAACCTGACCACCGAGATCTTCCAGCACGACGTCGAGACCGCGCAGGCCGAGGTCGAGTTGGCGGAGGCGCCCTTCTATCCCTTCATCACCCTCGACAGCGAGGCGAACTACCGCCGCGGCACCGACGCCAATCCGCGCCACACCTTCTTCTATAACGTGATGCTGCGGATGACCTATAACCTCTTCAACGGCGGCATCGACACGGCCAACCGGCAGGAGGCGCTGGCGCGCGTGTCGGAGAGCAAGAGCCGGCGCTACCAGTCCTACCTGGAGGCCCAGCAGGAAATGCGGAGCTCCTGGTTCGCGCTTGAGGCGGCCCGCCAGTCGATCGAGGACCTGACCTTGACGGTCGGCTTCAACGTCGAGACCCGAGACGCCTACGTGCAGCAGTTCGAGGTCGCCCAGCGCACGCTGCTCGACGTCCTCGACGCCGAGAACGAGCTCTTCGTCTCGCGCGGCAACCTGGTAACCGCCCAGACCAACGAGATCCTGGCCACCTACCGCATCCTGGCGGTGGCCGGGCAGCTAATGTCTACGATGGGCGTGACCGCTCCGGCCCAGGCGACCTACGAGGATCGTGGCTTCATCCGCGGCATCTTCGAGTCGCCGTAAGGCCCCGGCCGCCGCGGCGGCCTTCGCAAAGCTCCCGGAACCGGCGCCCTCGGGCGCCGGTTTCTTTTTTGCGCGCGCCGGCGGGAGCATCCAAATCTGAAGGCGAAGTTGTGCGGGTTTATGCCACTGTAGGTCGAATCTGACGGTTCCTTGCGGCGTTTGCTTTGCTCTCGACCGCGCAGTATGATTATCGGTAATTGCGGCGGTGTGCGGCGGCGTGCCGGGGCGCGGTGAGAGCGATGGCCAGGGACAAGTCGACAGGCAAGGGCGAATCGAAGCCGGCGGCGGCCGAGGCCGACCCCTCGGCGCTGCCGACGCCCAGCGACACGGTGGTGCTGAGCGACCTTTCGGAGGCCTTTCCGCCGGCGCTGGCCGACAGTGACGCCGACACCATGGTGCTCGAGCTGGAGGACCTGCTGCCCGACGCCTCGGGCGAGGTCGTGCTGTTCGCCAGCCAGGACATTCCCGTCAACATCTCGACCCGCGAGATGCTGACCGAGATCGGCATCGCCGACCATCACGTCACGGCCGGCGGCGTCGATGTGACCGGCTTGCACTATTACGTTTTCGAAAGCGGCATCACCGTCTACAGCCCGACCGACCTACTGATCGTCGGCCAGCACGCGGCCGACGAAAGCTGAAGCGGTCGCAGGCTGCGGCGCGCGGTGGCGCTCAGGCCTGTAAGCCTTGCGCCGCGGGCCGCGCCGGGGCGGCCGCCGGCCGGCTCTGGGGCGCCGCCGCGGTCAGCCACATCACCGCATAGAACTCGTTGTCGACCTCGGAGTTGAGCGCGACGAGTGTCGCCTGGGCGGCGTTGACGCGGCCCGGCGCCACGTAGAGCACGCGCGCGTCGATCCGGCTCTCCTGCCCGACGATCATGTCCAGCCAGACGTCGTTGAGCGAGCGGCGCGTGCGCACCTGCACCAGCGAGGTCAGGTCGGCGCCGGCGATGCTGCCCGCCGTCGGGCCGAGCCATTCGGAGAAGGCCTGGTTGTGCGTGATGATGGTGCGGTAGCGCGACAGCAGCAGGCCCGGGGTGGGACAGCTCGCGACCAGGTCGAGCAGGCTGTTGCGGCCGACCGCCAGCTCGGCGCGCGCCAGCAGCTTCTCGATCTCGAGCATGCAGAAGACGCGCAGGAACGACGAGAAGTTACGCCCGCCGTAGCCGTCCTCGAGGCGCGCGATGAACTCGCCGAGGCGCAGGTCGCGGCGCTCGGCCAGATCCTCGAGCACGCGCCAGAACACCGGCTCCAGGCGGATCGAGTAGCGGCGCTTGTTGAACTGGAGGATGCGCGGGCGGGGCGCCTGGTGGTCCTCGTCGCGGCTGGGGCGCTGATCCATGGGGTCCGTCGGGAGATCTGCCGCCGGGCGGCCGGCGGGGCGCCCGGTGGGCACCGAGAGTTACCCATACATAGTTATGCGCCGCGCGACAAGGGTCGGACCGTGCCGTCGCCGGAGTGGCAACAGGCCCGCGGCGGGCGTCAGGGAAGCAGGAAGTCCTCGCCGTCGGTCACGATGCCACCGAGGTCGCTGAGGCTGCTGCGCAGCTGGTAGCGCCTGGCGAGCTTGCCCTGGGCCGCTGGCGGCAGGTCGGTCAGCATGATGACGCGCTTGTCGATCAGCACCGTGATCAGGTCTTCCAGGACCCGGATCATCTCCAGGTCGCTGTCGGCCAGGCGCGCCTGCAGCTCGTCGGCCGAGGCTGCGCCCGCCGCAGGGCCATTCCCCTGCGATGGTCCGGCGAATCGCCGGTCGGCGCCTTCCGCAAGGCCGTCGGCCGGGCGCGCGGTCAGGTCTGCGGGCTGCTCGAGGCCGTCGCGAGAGAAGTAGGTCATGGCGGTCCTTCCGATCAAGCGACCCTAGAAGACCAGACGTTAAGCAAAGGTAAGCAAGGCGTACCGGCGGGGGGCAGCGGCGGTGCCATTTGGTCTTGCCGCGCTTCCTGTGCTGACGGATTGTAATGCAAGGTCGGCCCGGGGGGTGGAGCTGCCGGCCGGGGTCGAGCGCGGGGCTCTTCGACATGACGGTCATCAAGAGCGCGATTTCCACACGCTCCGGCGCTTATCTCGAGAACCGGGCCGCCATGGAGGCGCTGATCGAAGACCTGCGCGCCAAGGTCGAGCGCATCAAGCTCGGCGGCGGCGAGAAGGCCCGCGACCGGCACCTGGCACGCGGCAAGCTGTTGCCGCGCGACCGGATCCGCGCCCTGCTCGACAGCGGCGGTCCCTTCCTCGAGCTGTCGCAGCTGGCAGCCTACGGTCTCTACGACGACGACGTGCCCTGCGCCGGCCTGATCACCGGCATCGGCCGGGTCCGCGGGCAAGAGTGCGTGATCGTCGCCAACGACGCCACCGTCAAGGGCGGTACCTACTATCCCATGACGGTAAAGAAGCACCTCCGCGCCCAAGAGATCGCCGAGCAGAACGGCCTGCCGTGCGTCTATCTGGTCGATTCTGGCGGCGCCAACCTGCCCAACCAGGACGAGGTCTTCCCCGACCGCGATCACTTCGGGCGCATCTTCTTCAATCAGGCCAACATGTCGGCCAAGGGAATCGCCCAGATCGCCGTGGTCATGGGCTCCTGCACGGCCGGTGGCGCCTACGTGCCGGCGATGTCGGACGAGAGCATCATCGTGCGCGGCCAAGGCACCATCTTTCTGGGCGGCCCGCCGCTGGTCAAGGCGGCGACCGGCGAGGTGGTCTCAGCCGAGGAGCTCGGCGGTGCCGAGGTCCACTCGCGCATCTCCGGCGTGACCGACCACTTCGCCGCCGACGACGGCCAAGCGCTGGCGATCGCGCGGCGCCTGATCGGCAACCTGAACCGGGTCAAACAGCACCGCCTCCAGCTCCGCGAGCCGCGCGAACCGCTCTACGATCCCGACGAGCTGCTCGGCATCGTGCCGCCGGATCTGCGCAAGCCCTTCGACGTGCGCGAGGTGATCGCACGCCTCGTCGACGGCAGCGAGTTCGACGAGTTCAAGGCACTCTACGGCGCCAGCCTGGTGTGCGGCTTCGCCCACGTGTTCGGCTATCCGGTCGGCGTCGTCGCGAACAACGGCATCCTGTTCTCCGAGTCCGCGCTCAAGGGTGCGCACTTCATCGAGCTGTGCAGCCAGCGCGGCGTGCCGCTGGTGTTCCTGCAGAACATCTCCGGCTTCATGGTGGGGCGGAAGTACGAGGCCGGCGGCATCGCC
>CAZDBC010000292.1:0-4941 GCA_964503295.1 uncultured Kiloniellaceae bacterium
GCTGCTGCCGCCTGTCGTGCTGATCGTCGCGGTGCTCGGCTCGATCCTGGGCGGCATCGCCACGCCGACCGAGGCCGCCTCGGTCGGCGCCGTCGGCGCCCTCATCCTGGCCGGCCTCAAGCTGCAGCCCGGCGCCTCGCGCCTGCCGGTATGGCTCGCCGCGCTCTCGATCGTCGCCATGGTCGTCCTGACCTCGCTGCTCGACCTGCGCCTTCAGCGCGAGGCGCCGAGCGCGCTCGAGCAGGCCGGCATGTGGCTCGCCCTGCTGCTCGCCGCCGCGCTCGCCTGGGGCATCTGGGTATGCCTGTGGCGCGCGGGCAAGGCGGCGATCCTGACGCCGGTCGTGACCTCGACGGTCAAGGTGACCGCCATGATCTTCGCCATGCTGATCGGGGCCAGCGTCTTCGCCCTGGTGTTCCGCGGCCTGGGCGGCGACGGCCGGGTCGAGGACTTCCTGAGCGGCATGCCGGGCGGCGAGTTCGGCGCGCTGCTGTTCGTCATGGCGGTGATCTTCGTGCTCGGGTTCTTCCTCGACTTCGTCGAGATCTCGGTGATCATCCTGCCCATCGTGGTCCCGGTGCTGCTGATCATGGGCCTCGACCCGATCTGGCTCGCGGTGCTGATCGCCATCAACCTGCAGACGTCGTTCCTGACCCCGCCATTCGGCTTCTCGCTCTTCTACCTGCGCGGCGCGGCGCCGCCGGAGATTCGCACGATCGACATCTACCGCGGCATCCTGCCGTTCATCCTGCTCCAGATCGTCGGAATGACGGTGATCTACCTGGTGCCGGAGATCGGCACCTGGCTGCCGCGGGCGCTGTTCGGATAGCGCCGCCTACTCGACCGACAGGCGCACGTCGACGTTGCCCTTGGTGGCGTGCGAGTAGGGGCACACGACATGCGCCTTCTCCACCAGTTCCTGCGCCTTGTCGCGCTCGATGCCGGGCAGGCCGACCGCCAGCTCGACATCGAGTCCGAAGCCCTGGCCGTCGTCGCGCTCGCCGACGCCGACCGTCGCCGTGACCTTGCTGTCGTCGGGGATCTTGAGCTTTTGTTCGGCCGCGACGTGCTTGATCGCGCTCAGGAAACAGGCCGAATAGCCGGCCGCGAAGAGCTGCTCGGGATTGGTGCCGTCGCCGCCGCCGCCACCGAGCTCCTTGGGCGTGCTCAGCTTGACCTCGAGGGTGCCATCCGCCGTGGCGGCGCGCCCGTCGCGTCCGCCGCTGGTCGTTGCCTTGGTGCTGTAGGCCACTTTCATGCTCGTCGTCTCCTTGTCTTCGGTGTCTCGAGCGCTTCGTCGGGCGGGCTGTCGCTTCAGCCCTGATCTTTGGGGGGCCTCTTGCGGGGACGAGTCACCGCCGGCGGATCGCTGGCCGGAAAGGTCTCGTCCAGCGCCTCGTCGAGCAACTCGTTGAGATGGTTCTTTTCACTCTTCGCCGGTGTCTTGCCGCGGTCCGTCTCGGGTTTCCGGTCTTTTTCCGTCTTGGGGTCGGCCATGCGCGGGCTCCCTCTGCTGCTGCCTCGACAACGCCCGCGCTCGTGCGCGCGTTCCTTCAAGAGATGGTGCTACCGGCCGCTGCTGATCAATAGACGGCCGATCATGGACCGGGCCAGTCGACGGTCCAGGGCCATTGCTTGAGCCGTCCAAACGGCCATTGGCCGCATGATCGCCTTCTGGTAGCGGCACCGCGCCCGCGCCGAGTGGTCGCGCGCTTTACCGACGTCAAGGCATGCCGGGACGCCCGGCCGCATAAGGAGCCTTCGCGACGATGGAAATCCCACACGCGACGATGGAAATCCCACAACAATTGCGACGGAGGATGACATGGCCACGCAATCCGAAGGCAAGACGATTCCGGTCGAAACCGCTGGCGGCACGCAAGCTCGGGCGCCGGCGGGTTCGTCCGGCGAGCACGCGCCGGCGCCATTGCACAGCCTGCGCCGGGAGGTCGACCGCCTGTTCGAGGATTTCGAGAGTGGCTTCGGGCGGATGCCCTGGGCTTTCGGCCGGCGCCTGTTCGACATGGAGCCGTTCCGGCGCTTCGAGCGCGAGGCGGCGACCGGCCTGCCGGCGGTCGACATGACCGAAACGGCGGAAGCCTACAAAATCAGCGCCGAAATGCCGGGCCTCGAGGAAAAGGACGTCGAGATCACCCTGGCCGACGACCTGATCACGCTGCGCGGCGAGCACCGCGAGGAGAAGGAAGAGGAAGAGAAGGACTATCACCTCTCGGAACGGCGCTACGGATCGTTCCAGCGCGCCTTCCGCCTGCCTCCCTCGGTCGACCGCGACAGGATCTCAGCCGAACTGAGGAACGGCGTTCTGACCGTAACTCTGCCGAAGACGGCTGAGGCCCAGCAGGCGACCCGGAAGATCGAGGTCAAGTCGGCCTGAACCCTGCCGGGCCACCGGCCGGCAGGTGCAACGAAACAGGGCCGCCCGATGGGCGGCCCTTGGTTTTTCGAACTGCGGCGACGCCGCGGTGGCAGTTACTGCTGCAGCAGCGTGTAGTCGTACCTCCGGCCGGCGTCGACCTCGACCGTGTGGCGGACCGTGCCGGTGCGGGTGCGCGCGGTGACGAGATAGCGTCCTTCGGGCAGCACCATCAGAGGATTGGCGCCGTCGACCTGGGCCACGTGATCGCGCTTGCCCTGCGCGTTCTTGCGCCATGTCTGGATCTGCCACTTGATCTTCTCGCGCAGCGGCTGGGCCGTGATGCCCGGCGTGACCGCCAGGCTGACCTCTCCGGCATTGAGATCGACGGTGTGGCGCATAGGCCCACCGTCGACGCGCAGCGACGAGACCCTGCGGGCGTTGCCGTAGGCGGCCTCGACCCGATAGTCGCCGCTTGGCAGCTGCAGTTGCAGCTCCGGCCCGGTCCGGGTGGTCACTTCCTCCCAGCCGTCACCGTTGCGCCGCTGGAGCCGGTAGGTAATGGCGCTTTCCATCGGCGGGGCGCCCTCGACGATGATGCTGTTGATGCTGACGGCATGAAGGGCGCCGGCCGTCTGCTCCGTCGCACCCGTCTGCGCGGCGCCGAGCAGGAGCGAAGACAGCGAAGCGGTGGCGACGGCCGCAGAGACTGCTGAAAGCTTCATGGGATCTTCCGCCTCTTCGATTGGCCCTTGAGATAAGAGATACACTGGACCGCACGAGGTTTACAACCGATGAAGACCGGCCGGCCCGGCCGTGACTTTTCCATTACCGCCCCAGGACAGGCGAAAAGGCGCCGAGGCGTCGTCCGCGAGCGGCCGCAATTTTGCCACAGAGCGCCGCGGAATAGGCGACCTGTCGGCCCGTTGTCCCCCCGAAATGGCATCATGGGGAGATCGGCTATGTTCGAAGCGAGCGCGGCACTTCTGGACACGGAAACGACGGAGGGCAACCGGCCGAGCGGGCTCGTCCGGGTGCTGGACGCCCGGCCGGATCAGGCCGCCCTCGCCGGCAGGCTGCAGGCGGCCAAGCAGTCCTACGTCACGCGCCGCTTCGACCTCGCGGCCGCAACCGGGCTCCTGGTCGGCGACGCCGTCCCGAAGGCCGGCGACCTCGTGCTGGCGCGCATCCGCTCCCTCGGTCACCACCGGCGTCTCGAGAGCACCGAGGGCCGCCGCCGTCATCTGTACGAAGGCGACGAGGTCCTGCTGTGCTACGGTGCCCGTTACGCCAGCGACCAGTTCGAGGCGCTGGTCCCAGACGCGCTGTCCCCTTGCCACCTGGTCGCCGCCGGCGGCATCGCCGCGCGCTGTCGGCAGCGTCACGACGCAACCCGGTCGCCGACCGCGATCGAACCGGTCGGTCTGGTGGCCGACGAGGCCGGCCGGCCGCTCAATCTGCGTCGCTTCGCGCTTCAGCCGGCGCCCTGGACCGGCTCCCTGCCGCCGATCGTCGCTGTGGTCGGCACCGCGATGAACGCGGGCAAGACGACCACGCTCGCGACGCTGGTGCGCGGCCTGCGCCGCGACGGGCAGCGGGTCGCCGTCGGCAAGGTCACCGGCACCGGGGCCGGCGGCGACCGTTGGGCCTACAGCGACGCCGGCGCCGACCTGGTGCTCGATTTCTCCGACTTCGGCTACGCCTCCACCTATCGAGTCGCGGCCGAGGAACTGGAACATCTGCTGGACGGGGTCGTGCAGCGACTGGCCGCCGCGCGACCCGACGTCATCCTGCTCGAGGTCGCCGACGGCCTCTTCTTCGGCGAGACGGCCGAGCTCGTCGCCTCTTCGACCTTCCGGCGCCTGGTCGACGGGGTGATGCTCGCGGCCGGCGACGCCATGGGGGCCGAGGCGGCGGTGCGCCGCCTCGCCGCCCTCGACATCGAGCCGATCGCCGTCGCCGGGCGGTTGACCGCCAGCCCGCTGGCGGTCGCCGAGACCCGGCGAGTCGTCGCGCCTCCGATCCTCGGCCTCGCCGAACTTCTGGCCGGTGCCTGGCGAGATGCCCTGCCGGAACGGCTCGCGCGGCGCGCGTCCTGAGCAGAGCGGCAGTCCGATGGCTCTTCCCCGCGTCCTCAGCGGCCGGCGACGGCGGCGCTTCGCCTACCTGGTCGCCAACGGAATCGCCCAGGCGGTGGTCGCGGTGGCCCTGGCGCTCCTGGTCAAGCACGGCTTCGACCGGCTGATCGCGCCGCCGCCTGAGGGCGGCCGGGCCCTCTCGCCCGGCCTGCTCGCCGAGTTCGGCGGCGGCCTCGGGGTGACTCTCGTCGCCGCCGCCTGGCTGCGCTGGCGCAGCCATCTGGATGCCGAGGAACTCGGCCAGGGCTATGTCCACGCGGTGCGCATGACCCTGTTCCGCCATGTCGGCCGCCTCGGTGCCGAGGGCCTGCGCCGCATGAGCCGGGGCGCGGTCATGCTGCGCTTCGTCGGCGACCTGACCGCCCTGCGCCAGTGGATCAGTCTGGGGCTGGCGCGCCTGACGGTCAGCGGACTGGCCACCCTCCTTGC
>CAZDBC010000293.1:0-4902 GCA_964503295.1 uncultured Kiloniellaceae bacterium
CGGCGAAATCGCCGATCCCGTCGCCGTTGGAATCGAAATAGGCCTTGACGTGGAGCTGATAGACTACCGCGTCTTTATACCAAAGTGGGTCGCTGCGATCGAACATGTCGGTGTGGCAGTAGGTTGCTAGGGGTCTGAATGTGGTGCGGTGCGTGTTGGCTCAATGACCGGGCGGCGTGATGCGCCAGATGGCGCAGGGATTGGCTGCAGGATCGAGCCAGACGTGCTGGATCTTGCCGTGCCAAGTGAAGCTCTCGCCGGTCAGCAACTCCTCCACCTGGACGCTCGAGTCGTCGGGCATTCCCAACTCCCAGAGCGGCACCTCGAAGTTACATTCCTGGGCATTGTGCGGGTCAAGGTTTACCGCGACCAGGATCACGTTGTCTCTGGCGGCGGTCATCTTGCCGTAGACCAGAATGTTGTCGTTCCAGGCGTTGCAGAACTGGACGTTCAGGTGATCGTGCAGCGCGGGGTTGGTCCGGCGAATGGCATTCAAGCGGGTGATGTAGTCGCGGATGTTGCCGGGCCGGTCCCAGTCCCAGGCCTTGATCTCGTACTTCTCCGAATTGAGATAGTCCTCCTTGCCCGGAACCGGTGTCGCCTCGCAAAGCTCGAATCCGCTGTAGATGCCGTAGGCGCCCGAGAGGGTGCCGGCCAGAACCGCCCGGACCATGAAGCCTGCCCGTCCGCCGGTCTGGAGATAGACCGGATTGATGTCCGGGGTGTTGACGAAGAAGTTGGGCCGGAAGTATTCGCGTGGCTCCTCTCGGGTCAACTCGGTCAGATACTCAGTCAGCTCGGACTTCGTGTTGCGCCAGGTGAAGTAGGTGTAGGACTGGGTGAAGCCGACCTTGGCGAGCCGGTTCATCATCTTCGGACGGGTGAAGGCCTCCGACAGGAAGATGACATCGGGATGGCGGTCCTGGACGTCGCGGATCATCCACTCCCAGAACGGCAGCGGCTTGGTATGCGGGTTGTCGACCCGGAAGATGCGTACGCCGCGCTCGGCCCAAAACAGGATGATGTCCCGCAGGGCGTACCAGATCGACGGCAGGGCCTCCCGATAGAAGTGGACGTTGACGATGTCCTGGTATTTCTTCGGCGGATTCTCGGCGAACTTGATGCTGCCGTCGGGACGCCAGTCGAACCACTCGGGGTGCTCCTTCAGCCATGGGTGGTCGCGCGAGCACTGGATGGCGAAATCCAGAGCGATCTCCAGCCCATGCTCGTGCGCGGCCTCGACAAGCCGGGCGAAGTCGTCGAAGTCGCCGAGCTCCGGGTGGAGGGCGTCGTGTCCGCCTTCCGTCGAGCCGATGGCGTATGGGCTGCCCGGGTCGTCGGGCGTGGCGTTCAAACTGTTGTTCCGGCCCTTGCGTTCGGTCTTGCCGATCGGATGGATCGGCGTGAAGTACAGGACGTCGAAGCCCATGTCGCGCACGTAGGGCAGCTTCCGGATGACGTCGTCGAAGGTGCCGTGGCGCTTCGGATCGTCGCTCTGGGACCTCGGAAACATTTCGTACCAGGCGCCGTACCTCGCCGCCGGGCGGTCGACGACCACCTCGAGCTCGCGGTCGTAACTCGAGAGATTGGTCCGCGGCGCACTGCGCGCCATCACCTCGTGCAGCGACGCCGAGAGCAAGAGCGTCATCTGTCGGCCCTCTTCGGAACTTTCGTCGATCTCCGCGAGAATCTCTGCGAGAGCGCTCTTGTCGCGTCCGGTGGCGGCCGCCTCAGCCGCTTCGACCAGATGGCGACCCTCCAACAGCTCGAGTGCGATGGCCTGTCCCGCATCGTGCTTTTTGATCAGGTCTTCCCGCCAGGTGGCGAAGAGGTCGCGCCAGGAATCGATGGTGTAGATGTAGCGCGCGTTCTCCACGAGCGGCACGCGTCCGACCCAACGGTCATTGTCCACATGTCGCATCGGGACCTCGCGCCAGCGCCGCTGGTCCTGGCGCCGATAGCGCACGACGGCGGCAATTTTCTCGTGGCCGTCGCAGAAAATGTCGGCCCTTACCTCCAGCACATCCCCGACCGTGCGTTTCACGGCGTGTCGTCCGCCGTCAAGCTCGGGATAGACGCGCTCGATGGCGATCCGGTGGGGCGAAAGGGCCTGCAAGCGGCGTTCGCTCGTTTTCTCGCTGGGCGGCTTCGCCCTCTCGGCTTTGGTTGCCTCGCCGACGAAGAGACGTGCTTCGAAAGGCTGCAAGGTCACGGGGAGCCCCGGTTCGAGGGGCAGGGGGGCGAGTTCCGGCGTGACGTCGCGCAACGGCCAGAAACGTCCGCCGATCTCAGCCAGAAGCGGTCCGCCGTCGAGACCGCGCTCGACCGGCTCGGGATTGATCAGGGTCAGTGCGGCATGATCGGCAAAGCGCTCGTCGCCCCCATCGAGACGCAGCAGGCCGACCAGAAGACCGTCCGACGCGGTGATCCGGCGTTGCGGCCCCTCGACCTGCAGGGCACGACTGGACGACTTGACGCTATTGGTTTCGGCGATGAACTCGGTCAGGTCGAAACGCGGGTCGCTTGCCTCCCACCACCAGTCGGCGGGCCGGGTAGACACGACGTCGAGCCGCTTGGCAAAGCCGTACTCGTAGCCCATGGGCAGCATGACGCCACTCGAGAAGCTGGCCGCAAAGAGATAGCGCTGCCGGTACCGTTGCTCCACTTCGAGCGGTTCCGCGTTGTCCAGCTCGCTGACCAGGCGATCGGTGTCGTGGCTCTCCGGAAAGGCGATCGAAGGGGCGATGTGCCGGTAGAGCTCGTACTGCTCCAGCAGCCAATCGGCGCGGAAATCCCACCACTTGGAGCTGTTGAACAGCATGTCGAAGCCGGCCTCGGTCAGCGCGGCGACCTCGTCGGGCGTGCAGCCCAGCGTTTCCGCGGCGAAAAGGCAGTCCGGATCGCGCGCCTTGGCGGCTGCGATCAAATCTGACCAGATTGCGGCCGGAACCTGATAGGCGGCATCGCAACGGAAGCCAGCAATTCCCTGCTCCTGATATCTGGCGACCTGCTGATTCCAGTGGTCGACCATGGCCGCGTGCAGCTCCGTCCTACCGTAGTCGAGCTCTGCGAGATCGCCCCATACGGTGACGTTGCGCGGATCGACCGGGTCGACGGCCCGCGGCGAGTGCAGTTCGCCATCGGGCTCGCGCAGGTACCAGTCGGGATGCCGCTGGACCAGGAGCGCATCCTTGGCGGTGTGATTGATCACCAGATCCAGCATAACGCGCAGCCCGTGGCCACGGGCCTGCTCGACGAAACCGGCGACCAGCCGGTCGGGTGCCTCTTCCGAATCGCCTTGAACGACCGGGTGAAGGCGCTCGAAGTCCTTGATGGCGTAGAGACTGCCGGAAAAGCCCGGGTAATGGAACGGGTTGACGTAGATCCAGTCGAAGTTCATCCGCGCAATGCGCGGCAGGTGTTCGCCCCAGCCCTCGATTGGACCCGCCAGCAAGGGGAAGAGGTTGTAGACTCGCGGTGTGGTGGTCACGGTGAGCGCGCCCGTGCCTTTTGCCTTCTTTGCGCCAGTCGAGCCGGCGATCGTTGTGCTGTCGGTTTTGATTGCAGAATAGCCCCTGAATACCGGTATCGGTTGTCCGGTTTAACGCGAATCAAGACGAAGGGTTCCAGGCTCCCGGGCCCACCTCCGCACTGGTTCGCCGTGCCTGCCGTGTCGCGAAACACAGTCTGGCCTGCCACTCCTTCCGCGGGGACGACCCCTCTGCAGTAGGCGGCCGGCTATCCGTAGACCGGTTGCCTATTCTAGACGTCTGGCAATATCTCGCAACTGCAGGTCCTTGCTTTTGCGGCGGCGCGGCGGGAACTCGATGGCGGTACGGCCCGTTCAGATTGGCCGGTTGTTGCCCCTTTCGACACGCCGCTCGCGGAGAGTCGGCCGACGACCGGGTCGCACAAACGGAAGGACGTGGATAAGGACAGGGATATGGACGAGAAACTACGTCAGGAGATCCAGCGCCGCGCTTATGACATCTGGCAGCAGGAGGGCCGCCCGCCCGGCCGAGAAGTCGACCATTGGCTGCGCGCCGAGCGCGAGATCAGCGCCGGTTTCCCGACGGCTGCCGCAGTTGGCAAGCGGACCAAGGCTCCGGTCACGCCGGGCGGCGCGAAAAAGGCATCCGGTAAAGCAGCGACGACAAAGGCGGCAAATCTGGCTGCCCGCGTGCCCACGACCCGGACGCCGAAAAAGGACTGACGCTCCACGGTCGCCAAGGCGGCCGGCACGCCAAGCCGGCGAGCGCGCCTCGGCATCCAGTTGGGCTGACTGAATAGCTCGTCAGGAACTGTCGCGACCGTGTACCCGCGCCGGCGGTGCCGTTGCCTCCACGGCAGTGAAGTTGGCCAGGATGCGATAGCTGTGCTCTGCGTCGGCCGGCACCAGCCAGGAATCGCCGGCTTTCAGCCGAACGGTCTGGCCCTCGACCATAAGCTCGGCCTCTCCCTCGATGACGTAGCCGACGGTTTCGTAGCCCCGGCTCGTGCCGGGTTTGGCCTCGCCGAGAGGTTCGCGATTCCACAGGCGAAGCGCAACGCGCTTTCCGGATGCGAGGTAAAGCTGGCCCATCTCGCCGGCTGGCGCGGAGGCCGAATCGATCTTCTTGACTGTCGTGTCTGTCATCTCTGCGTCTCGTCCACTGCTCACTACAGCGGAACAACGCCTGCACTTCGGTGAGGTTCCGGTCGAAAGGGCGCATGAAAGCGCGTCGGCCACGCAGGATGGCGCTGGCTGTGTCCGGTCGAGACAGCCGGTAAACTTGTGATTGTACGTATGAATGATCCGCCTGCGAAAACGAATGCCTGCGACAAAGTGCCGGAAAATCGCGCTATTCGTTCGCAACTTGATTCAGATCAATGTTGCAGTGCACTTTTGCCGGGAGCGTGCCG
>CAZDBC010000294.1:0-2916 GCA_964503295.1 uncultured Kiloniellaceae bacterium
GGCTCCGCCCCCGGCGGCGGTCCGCCGTTCAGCCGTAGTCAGCATCAGTCCACCTCACAGCGCCCCGGCAGCACGGGGCCGGTGCAGCGCGGTCACAGCCCGTCGTCGTCCCGACCAGATGCCAACCGTCAATGTTCCGCCCGGCAAGGCAATCGGCGGCTCGAAATCCAATCCGGCCGCCTCGCACCACTGCCCGATCTGATCGGGATCGAAACCCAGCCAGCGGTGTTGATGTTCGTCGCGCAGTACATCGAGGTCATGATCCAGAAAATCGACGATGACGAGACGACCCTCGGAGCGGAGCACGCGTGCCGCCTCCGCGATGGCCTCATTCGGCCACTCGGCGAAATGCAGGACCTGATGGATGGTCACGAGATCGAAGGACCCGCTCGGAAACGGCAGCTGGTACATGTCACCCTTGCGCACGCGGCAGTTGCGCAGGCCGGCCTGCTCCAGCTTCGACCGCGCCACGACCAGCATCTCGGAGGACAGGTCGATGCCCTCGGCGTGCCCGACGTGCGGTGCCAGGAGCTCCATGATGCGGCCCGTCCCGGTGCCTATGTCCAAAAGGTCGGCCACCGTCTCTCCGGTCACCAGCTTCAAGAGACGCTGCTCGACATCGAGTTCGTCGACGTACAGCGAACGGATCTCGTCCCACTGCGCGGCATTGCGATCGAAATAGGCGGCGGCTCGGCGTGCCCGTTCCGCCATGACCGTCTCCAGGCGCTCGAGGTCCAGCCGGTACAGAGGATCTTCCGGCGGCATCGCATCGACCAGGGTTTGACCTAGCCCGGCTGCCCAGCCGTCGTGCGCCGCCCGAAAGAACACCCAGCTGCCCTCACGAAGCCGGTCCAGCAGGCCGGCCTGGCAGAGCAGCTTGAGATGGCGCGACACGCGCGGCTGGCTCTGCCCGAGAATACGGGTGAGGTCGGAGACCGTCAGGTCGCCATGGGCGCAGAGCGCCAGAATGCGCAAGCGGGTCGGGTCCGCAACCGCCTTGAGAGCCGAAACGAGGCTGTCCACCGACCGGTCTCCTGTCGTCCTTGGCGCTGCGCCACAGCGGCGAGCTGATCTCATAGTCTATGATTAGAAATATAAAGATATCTTTATGTCAATGGGCGATGTGGCAGGCGTCACGTTGGAGCAGCCTGCCGAGCCGTTCCGGACATGGCTTCAACGACGTGAAGGCGAACGGGAAAACCGGTCCGACTCGAACCGAATGGGTTTGGTCATGCGGCAACCGGCGTCGCGCGGCACAGACGGCCCGGCAGCGGGCGCAAGGCGCTGCAATCCAGCCTGCGTCCAGATTTCAAGTGCTTGGATGAATACCTGCGCGCTGGACCTGCTGGCTGAAGACAAGCCGGGCGGCGGTTAAGGATGGCGCTGGCCCGTTCAACTCCAGCGCTTCGCCCCGGGCATCAGCTCGACCCCGCGCTCCTCGAGGAACTTCTCGGCCGCGGCGCGCGCGGCGGCATGGGTGTCCTCGAAGCCCTCGGCGTAGAATTCGCCGTCGAGCCGCCAAGTGACCTTCCAACGGTAGCCCGGCCGGCCCGTGAAACCGCCCATGCGCCGATTTCCGCGCCAGGGCTCGACAATCAGGTTGTAGTTCTTCTGCAAGATCCGCTGTTCCCCTCGGCTCATCCTGTCCGCCGTTTCAGGCGCCGGGAGGCCGCAGGCCTCTCGACAGCTGCACCGAGGCGGCCGAGAGGCCGAACCTCTGGTCTCTAGATAGCACAGAGGGGGAACACGACGCCATCGTCCTTCTGCCAGGTATTGAACTGCGCGACCCTGCCTCGGCGCCGCAAACGGGGTTGTCTGCGATCCCCGAATCCGCTATGCAACGCGACTTTCATCGACCGGGGGCGTGCCCGGATCGCGCGCCGCCGAGAAACCGACCCGGAGCGGGGCCGCGCCAGTCAAACGCTGCGGAAAAGGTAAAGGAGCAGTCCGATGGCCGTCCAAAAGAGCAAGAAGTCGCCGTCGCGACGCGGCATGCGCCGCTCTCATCTCCGGTTGAAGCCGGCCAACGTCATCGAAGACAAGGATTCCGGAGAGTTGCGCCGTCCGCATCACATCGACCCCGCCACGGGCATGTACCGTGGCCGTCAGGTGATAGAGCCAAAGGACTGATCCGGTCTCGACGCCGCGGGAAAGGGGGGCTAGCGCAAAGGCTGTCGCCCCGACGGCAGCGCGGCGACCGCGTCCGGGGCACCAACTGGACCGTCCACAAAGGCCTCGACAAGCGCTTCGCCCATCTCCTGGCCGGTCGTCTGCTCGAAGGCGTGCTCCAAGGCCGCCGCGAAGAGCCCGAACGGGCCCCCGAAAAGCCCCCCGCCGATGACTTTCGTCATGCCGTCGAGCCGGTCTCCCGACTCGCGACGGTAGATGGTGCCGATGACCGGCAGGTGATGCAGCGGATTGACCAGGTCGAGGGCATCCGCAAGTTGGAGATCGTCCCGAACCAGATTGCTCGGGGCGCTTGAGGGGCCGACCTCGTAGGATGCGATCAGGCGGACTGGTGCCGTCGGATCCCGCCCCTTGTCAATTCCCCCTGGAAGGGACCGAACCGCTGGGCGGATCGCCTCGCTCAGCAAAAGGGAGCGATCGAGGCTGTCGAACAGTCGGGAATCATTCGCATTATGGTCGAGGCCGGCCAGATAGATCTGTTGCGCCTTGCCATGCCGGCCAAGGGCATCGTAGAGCCCGCCCAGCACCCGGTGCAGGCGGGAATTGCCAAGCTCCTGCTCGAGGGCCGCGTCATAGAACTGCAAGGCGGACAGCCAGTCCGCCCGCAGCGCCAAAGGGCGGCCCAGGGCGAGCAGCGCCCGCCCCGCGGCCGTCTCCGCGACGTCGAGCGGGATCGGTCCGGCAACGAGTTCGGGCAGACCGCAGGCAGGCGAGCCAAGCCCCGTCGGA
>CAZDBC010000294.1:2926-4853 GCA_964503295.1 uncultured Kiloniellaceae bacterium
GTCACCAGGTCGGCCTGCGCGCCTCGGTCACACCGCTCGGCGAGATCCGACTCTCGCGCTTCCGCAGCGGCCGGCCTGTAGAGAGCGATCAACAGCGTGGCAGCGGCCAGCGTCGCTGCAAGAGCGGTTTCCAGCGCGCCGAAGCGCCCCTCGCAGCGATCATGAATGCGCCATCGCATCTTAGACTGGCCTCCGGCCGGTTCTGGGGGCTTGGCATCGCACGATAAAAGGTATGTCTTAAGGAGGACTTAGCCGATTGCGCTGAGGCGGCAGGACAGCTGCTGCCACTGGGCGCCGGCAAAAGCAGGGATGCTGCGCTACCGGCGATCCAACCGGGCCGGCGAAACGTATCGATTTCGGGGGCTTCGAAATGGTCAGCGACGCGACGTGAACCGTGCCGGCGCAATCACTTGCAGCGCCAGGTTTCCATTCCGGCGACCGCGGATCGGCCGTCCTTCCCATCCTTTGGTTGGAGGCGCGGGAGTAAAGGCCGAGACGCGCAAGGCAGGGCGTGGACGATCCGATCACGGCTGGCTAATGTCGCCGTCTCGAAAGGGACTTTCGCTTCCAGCAGACAAGCGCTGCCGTCCCCGTTCCGGGTCATCGCAATCGACGCCGGCGGCATGCCGGCAAAGCTTCCCGTGTTTCCTGCCTCATCGATCCAAAGAGCAATGATCCCTCAAGCCCAGGACCAATCGCTGCCGCTGTGCCTGGAGGACGGGCATCCACTGGTGCCCAGCCGGGATTGGGCTCTCTTTCTCGACGTCGACGGAACCCTGGTGGCCATCGCGGACACGCCCTCGGGAATTCGCGTCGATCCTTCGCTGCCCGGACTGCTCGCCGATCTGACCGCCCGTCTGGACGGCGCCCTCGCCTTGATCAGCGGCCGACGGCTGGCCGACCTCGATCGCATCTTCAGTCCCCTTGTTCCGGCCGCGGCCGGACTGCACGGTCTTGAACGGCGTGACGCCGAGGGCCGCATCCACCTGCTCGGCGAAGCGCGCCAATTGGAAGACCTGCGCGACCGGCTGCAGGCTTATGCCGGGCAGCATCCGGGCGTCCTGCTCGAAGACAAGGGGCGGGCGCTGGCCATCCACTACCGGCAGGCGCCGGACCTCGAACAGGAGATCCGGCGGATCACCGAGGAGTTGCTGGCCAAGACTCCAGGCAATCTGCGTAGTCTGCACGGCAAGATGGTAACCGAGATCAAGCCCCAGCTGGCGGACAAGGGATCCGCCATCGCCGCCTTCCTCGACGAGGTGCCGTTCAAAGGTCGACGGCCGGTCTTCGTCGGCGACGATGTGACCGATGAAGACGGCTTCGCGGCGGTCAACCAACGGGGCGGCCACTCGGTCGTGGTCGGCGAGCGGCCTGGCACGCGGGCGCGCTACCAACTGGCAAATACCGAAAGCGTCCGAATGTGGCTTGGCCGCCTGGCGGACGAGCTTCGCGAAACATGACGTCGGGCGGAGCGGAAAACTCGCTCGATCTGGGCGTGATCGGCAACTGTGCCATCAGCGCTCTTGTCGACGAGCGCGCCAAGATCGTGTGGAGCTGCCTGACTCGATTCGACCGCGACCCGACCTTCTGCGCGCTTCTCGACGACCACGGCGGATCGGACAAAGGCTTCTTCGATATCGAGTTGGAGGACCTGGTCCAGACAGAACAGCACTACCTGCCCAACTCCGCCGTGCTGGTCACCAGCCTGATCGACGCGCACGGCAGCGCCCTGGAGGTCATCGACTTCGCGCCCCGCTTCAAGCAGTACGGGCGCGTTTTCCGGCCGGGCATGCTCGTGCGCATGGTGCGCCCGCTGGCGGGGACGCCGCGCATCCGGATCAGGCTGCGGCCGACTTACGACTACGGCAGCCACCGCCCGGGCACGACGCGCGGCTCCAACCACATCCGTTACGTGCTTCCAGACCAG
>CAZDBC010000295.1:0-4840 GCA_964503295.1 uncultured Kiloniellaceae bacterium
CGGGCCGGCCGGCCTGAGCGCGGCCATTCGCCTGCGTCAGCTGAGCGCGGAGAGCGGGCACGAGATCTCGGTCTGCGTGCTGGAAAAAGGCTCGGAGGTGGGCGCGCACATCCTCTCCGGCGCGGTCCTCGAGCCGCGTGCCCTGGACGAACTGATTCCCGACTGGCGCGACAAGGGCGCGCCGCTGAACGTGCCGGTGGCCGAGGAGCGCTTCCTGTTGCTGCGCGAAAAGAGCAGCCTGACGGTCCCCCTGTGGGCCCTGCCGGCGCAGACCCACAACCAGGGCAACTACATCGTCTCTCTCGGCAATGTCTGTCGCTGGCTGGCCGAGCAGGCAGAGGCGCTGGGCACGGAGATCTACCCGGGTTTTGCCGCCGCGGAAGTGCTCTACCGCGACGATGGCAGCGTCATGGGAGTGGCGACCGGCGATCTCGGCGTGGCGCGCGATGGCAGCCACAAGGACAGCTACCAGCCGGGCATGGAACTGCGCGCCAAATACACGCTGTTTGCCGAAGGCTGCCGCGGCTCGTTAAGCAAGGGCCTGATGGAGAAGTTCGGTCTGCGCGAGGACGTCGATGCCCAGACCTACGGCATCGGAATAAAGGAGCTGTGGGAGCTCGATCCCGCCAAGCACAAGGAGGGTCTGGTCATCCATACCGCCGGTTGGCCAATGGACGACAAGACCTGGGGCGGCTCCTTCATCTATCACCTGGACGACAACCAGGCCTATGTCGGATTCGTCATCGGGCTCGACTATCAGAACCCGCATCTTTCGACCTTCGACGAGTTCCAGCGCTTCAAGACCCATCCGGCGATCCGGCCCATGCTGGAAGGCGGCAAGCGGATCAGCTACGGCTCGCGCGCCCTCAACGAGGGCGGCCTGCAGTCGATCCCCAGGCTGGTCTTCCCCGGCGGCGCGCTGATCGGCTGTTCGGCGGGCTTTCTCAACGTGCCCAAGATCAAGGGCAGCCACACGGCGATGAAAAGCGGCATGGTGGCGGCCGAGACGCTCGCCGAGAAGCTGCAGGCAGGTGACGAGGGCTACGGCCTGCTCGAAGCCTACCCGGACCGGCTGCGCGCCTCCTGGGTCTACGAAGAGTTGCACAAGGCGCGTAACTTCCGGCCGGCGGCCGCGCGCTGGGGCATGACCCTCGGCATGCTCTACGGCGGCCTCGACCTCAAGCTGTTCGGCGGGCGCCTGCCCTGGACGCTGCACCACAAGCATGCCGACCACGAAACGCTCAAGCCCGCAGCCGCGATGCCGCGCATCGACTACCCGAAGCCGGACGGCAAGATCACTTTCGACAAACTGTCGTCAGTGTTCCTCTCCAACACAAATCACGAGGAGGATCAGCCGGTTCACCTGCAGCTCAAGGAGTCGGCGCTCGCGATCGAGCACAATCTCGCCCTCTATGACGCCCCGGAACAGCGGTACTGTCCTGCCGGTGTTTACGAGATCCTGCGCGACGACGACGGCGGCAATCCGCGCCTGCAGATCAACGCCCAGAACTGCGTTCACTGCAAGACCTGCGACATCAAGGACCCGCTTCAGAACATCAACTGGGTGACCCCCGAGGGCGGCGGCGGTCCGAACTACCCGAACATGTAGGGCTGGCGCCGCTTTGCCTGTGTCGAGCTTGCTTTCGCTGGCCGCAACTGGCGGCTAGACTGCGCCGCGCTGCGGCCTAGACTTTCGGAAGGTTGGCGGCGCAGCGCCCTGGAGAGGAGAACCGGGGACCCGACAATCCGGGAAATCAACGGGAGAATGGCGACGTGTCGCCCCTGCAAGCCTTGCTCCACCGCGCCCTCGGCACGCTCGGCCGCAGCCTCCGGCCGCTGCCACCGGCCGTCCTGATCGCAGCGCTGACGCTGCCGGTCGACCGGCCGGTCCAGGCCGCGCGCCTGACCGACGCCAAGCCCGGCCAGACCCTGGCCCAAGTCCTGGCCGGCTCGGACCTGGCGGCTGGCGATTTCCTGGCCGGCATCGTGGCCGCGGAGCGGCGCGACATCACGACGGCGGCGGATCATATGCTGAAGGTCCTGGAGCGGGCGCCCGAAGATGTACAGATCCTGCGACAGGCCTTCCTGCTGACCGCATCGGACGGCCGTCACGAGATCGCCGTCGATCTCGCCCGCCGTTTGATGACCCGCGACGTGGATCTGCCCGCGGCCAAGCTGGTGCTTGCGATCGACAGCTTCATCAGGGGAGATTTGGCGCGCAGCGACGAGTTGCTGGCGGCCCTGCCCGACCAGGGCGTCGAGGGGCTGCTCGAGCGGCTGATGAGGCCCTGGGTCCGGCTGGCCGAGGACTCCATCGAGGCGGCAATCGCGGCTGCGGGTCCGCCGCCGGGCGACCCGGGCGTGGCGGTTCTACGCCAGATCCATCTTGCCTTGATGAACGATGTTGCCGGACGCATGGACGAGGCCGGCGCGCTTTTCGAAGAGGCGCTCGCCGCCGAGTCGCAGCCGAGCCTGCGCCTGGTGTGGCTGATCGGCAACCATTTCGAGCGCGCCGGGCAAAGCGGGCGCGCGCTTGAGCTCTATCGGGCCTTCTTCGAGCGCAATGAGGGTTCGACGGTGATCGAGCCGCTGATCGAACGTGCCGAAGCCAGCCGTCTGCCGGAACCGGTCGTGGCAGACCCGCGCGACGGCCTGGCCGAGGTGCTGTTCAACATTTCGGGCTACCTGTCGCGCGAGCGGGGGCGCGACATGGCGCTGCTGATGGCCCAGCAGTCGCTGCTCTTGCGGCCGGATTCGGAGATCACGCTGGTTCTGCTCGGGGAGATCATGCAGGAGCAGGGGCGTGGCCGCGCCGCGATCAAAGCCTATCGCCGCGTGCCGGTGGATTCGCCCTTCGCCTGGTCGGCGCGTCTGCGCATTGCCGATCAGCTCGAGGAACTGGGCAACTACGAAGCCGCCAGTGCCGAGCTCGAAGAGCTGGCAAAGATGCGACCCGACAGCTTCGAGCCGCTGTTCCGACTCGGCAATCTGCTGCGCGTCCAGGAGCGTTTCGAGGAAGCGGTCGTTGCCTACGACCGCGCGGTCGAACGGATCGGCGAAATCGAGCCGCGGCACTGGACCCTGCTTTACTTTCGCGGCATCGCGCTGGAGCGGTCGGACCAGTGGCCGCGCGCCGAGGCCGATTTCTTGAGGGCCCTCGAGCTCCAGCCGGAGCAGCCTTACGTGATGAACTACCTGGCCTATTCGTGGGTCGAGCAGCGAGAGAACCTGGATCGGGCAAAGGCGATGTTGCGCAGGGCGGTCGAGTTGCGGCCGACCGACGGCTACATCGTCGACAGCCTGGGTTGGGTCTACTATCGCCTGGGCGATTACGAAGAGGCGGTCGAACAGCTCGAACGGGCGGTCGAGCTGCGCCCCCAGGACCCGGTCATCAACGATCATCTCGGCGACGCCTACTGGCAGGTGGGGCGGCGCTACGAGGCCCGCTTCCAATGGCGCCGCGCACTGAGCCTGGAGCCTGACGAAGAGCTGGAGCCGGTTATCGAGCGCAAGCTGGATGAGGGCCTGGTCGAGCCCGCCAGGGATATCTGAAAGCGCCCGTGGGCGGTGCGCCCCCGCTCCGCACGCTTCGCCCGCATGCCGCGCGACATGACACCATGACAACCGCGATGACGGAGTCCGATGCCGTCGTCACCGAGACGGCCTGGGCCAAGATCAATCTGACCTTGCATGTCACGGGGCGACGGCCGGCAGGGGTAGCGGCTGCCGGCTATCACGAGCTCGACAGTCTGATCGTCTTCGCCGGTATCGGCGACGAGCTGACGTTTTCTCCCGCCGAGGATCTCAGCTTGGAGCTTGCCGGCCCCTTTGCCTCGGCGCTCGAGCCCTGCGCCGACAATCTTGTCCTCTCTTCGGCACGGCGGCTCGCCGAATTGGCAGGTATCGCGCCGCGCGCGGCGATCAGACTGACCAAACGACTCCCGGTCGCGGCCGGCATCGGCGGCGGTTCGGCCGATGCGGCTGCCTGCCTGCGGGGCCTGAGCAGACTGTGGCGGATCGCACCCGATTCCGCCGCGCTCGAACGTCTGGCGCTGGAATTGGGCGCCGACGTGCCGGTCTGCCTGCACGGACGCGCCTGCATCGTCTCGGGAATCGGTGACGTCATGGAACCGGCACCGCCGCTTCCGCCGGCCTGGCTCGTGCTCGTCAATCCGCGCCGTCCGCTTGCGACGCCGGCCGTTTTCGGCGCCCGGCGCGGTCCCTTCAGCCGGCCGGACCGGTGGGACCGCGCCCCCGCCGGCGTGGGCGATCTGGCCGCGCGCCTGGCAGGTGCGCGCAACGATCTCGAGCAGGCTGCCTGCGAACTGGTGCCGGAGATCGGCACCGTCCTGTCGGCCTTGAAGGAAACGCCCGGTTGTCTGCTCGCACGCATGTCGGGCAGCGGTGCGACCTGCTTTGGACTCTACGAGACTGCCGCCGCGGCAGGCGGTGCCGCGGCAATGGTGCGCGCCCGCCGCGACGCGTGGTGGGTCGAGCCTGCGCCCATGATACTCGACGCTTCCGCCTGGGCGGGGAGGGAGACCTGAGCGCCCCTCAGTTCGCGTCCGGCACCATGCGGGCGACGTCGCGCAGGTCGTCCAGCAGCGCCGACGTCGCTTCGCCGTCGACCGGCAAGCCGGCGAATTCCTGATAAAGCCGGATGGCGGCTCGCGTGTCGCCGTCGATCACGCCGTCGACCGTTCCGGGCGACATTTCCAGGCGCGCCAGAAGCCGCTCCAATTCGAGCCTCTGCTCGTCGGTCAGCCCGGTGCTCGCCGCCGGCGGAATCGCGGCGACCTCTTCGGACTGGGTATCCGTGGCACCTTCGTTCGCTGGCGGC
>CAZDBC010000296.1:0-4837 GCA_964503295.1 uncultured Kiloniellaceae bacterium
CCGACGATGTCGTGCACGGTCAGGAAGTAGGGCGCGTAGCCGAGCTGTTCGATCAGGTCGAGCTCATGGCGCAGGCTGGCCGCCACCTTGTCCGGCAGGCCGCCGGGAAAGCGCCGTGCCGCGCCGGCCCAGGTCAGCGCCTCCAGATGAGCCTGCGGGGTGCGGCCCGGCGGCACCGGCTCCTCCGGATACTCGTAGCGCAGCTCGTCGAGGGAGAAGCGGCAGCGCGCGGCGATCTCCAGGCCGCGCGCCAACGCGTCCTCGTGGCCGGCGAAGAGCCGCGCCATCTCGGCCGGGTCTTTCAGATGACGCTCGGCGTTGGCCTGCAGGCGCCGGCCGGCGCGGGCGATGGTGCAGCCCGCGCGGATGCAGGTCACCACGTCGAGCAGGGGTCGGCGCGCGGGGGCGTGCATCAGGACATCGTTGGTTGCGACCAGCGGCGTTCCGCAGGCCGCCGCCAGTTCGGCGAGGCGGGCGAGGCGGCGCCGGTCGTCGCCGGCGTAGCGCCGGCAGGCGCCGAGATGGACCTCTGCGCCGGCGGCGCGCAACTCTTCGGCCAGGTCGCGCAGGGTCTCGGCGAAGCCGGCGCCGGCCAGCGCCCGGCCGTCCTCGGGCGGCAGCACGATCAGGATCTGCCCGGCCGCGTGGTCCGGCAGGTCGGCGCGGTAGAGCTCGCAGTCGCCCTTGGCGGCGCGCCGCTGGCCCAGGGTCAGCAGGCGGCAGAGCCGGCCGTAGGCGGCGCGGTCGCGTGGGTAGCAGAGGATCTCCGGCCCGTCGCGCGGCACCAGCCGGCAGCCGACGATCAGGCGCAGCCCCGCCGCCTTGGCGGCGACATGGGCGCGCACCACGCCGGCCAGGCTGTTGCGGTCGGTGACCGCGAGCGCGGCCAGGCCCAGTTCGGCGGCGCGCTCGACCAGCTCGGCCGGGTGCGAGCCCCCGCGCAGGAAGCTGTAGTTGGTCGTCACCTGCAGCTCGGCGTAGGCCGGCGTGGCACAGTTCATGGTCGCCTCACGCGAACAGGCCGTGGATGAACCAGGCGGGCGGGCCGCGCCGCGCCGGGTCCTGGTAGAGACCCTCGCGGAACAGCCAGTAGCGCCGGCCCTCGCGGTCCTCGACCCGGTAGTAGTCGCGCACCTCCGCGCTGCCGTCGGCCTTGCCGTCGAGCCACCACTCCGGGGTCAGGCGCTCGGGCCCCTCGGCGTGCAGCACGCGCCGCGTCACCCGTCGCCAGGTGAAGCTGACCGGCGGCCCCTCGGGCACCTCGGCGGTAACGCCGATCGGCTCGGGCCGCGCCAGCAGGCGGAAGGGCCGGGCCGGCGCGCCGCCGGGCAGCTCGGCCGGCAGGGCGGCATCCCAGTCGGCGCGCGCGGCTTTCGCCGCATCGACCCGCCAGGCCGCGACCTGGCGCTCGGCCCGCTCGGGCCGGTGGCTGGCCCGGGGCAGGCTGCGCAGCACGCGCCGCGCGCCCAGGCGGTTGGACAGGCGGTCGATCAGCTCGGGCAGGCCGGCCGTCTCGGCCTTTTCCCTGCGGTCACTCAGCGAAAGCTGCGCGGCGCCGAGCGGCGCGCAGGCCTCGGCCGCAAGGATCAGCAGGTCGATGCCGAACTCCGGGTCGATGGCCTCCAGCCGGTCGCGGAACAGGCGGCGCAGGTGGTCGGGGTCGCGGCTCGGTCGGCCGGTGCCGACCGCGACCCGCTCCAGGCTGCCGTCGAGCCGGTAGGCGGTCAGGACGAGACGGTGCGCGCCCTGGCCGTCCGCGGCGAGCGCCCGGCAGAGGTCGGCGAGGAGGCTATCGAGCAGGCCGGGCAGGGCCTGGCCGTCGAGCAGCGGCTCGGCAAGCCCGAGTCGGGCACGGCGGGCCGGCACCGGGCGCAGGGGCGAGAGCGGCTCGCGCCGCCGCCCGAGCGCCTGGTCGAGGCGGGTCAGCAGCGGCGCGGCCGCATCCGCGCCGCCGAAGCGCCGGGCCAGCGCCGCGCGCGGCAGGTCGTAGAGCTGGCCGATGCGGCGCAGGCCGAGGCGCTGCAGCAGGCGGCCGCTGGCTTCGTCGAGGCGCAGGGCGGCGACCGGCAGGGGCGCGAGCGCCGCGGCGTTGCCGCCGGGCGGCGCGATGTTGCGCGTGCCTTCGCCGAAGCGGGCGAGCGCCCAGGCTGTGCCGGGCGTGTCGGCGAGGCCGAGCCGGCTCTCAAGGCCGGCGGCGGCGAGGCGCGCCTCGATGTCGGCCAGCAGGGCATCCTCGCCGCCGAAGAGATGGGCACAGCCGGTGACGTCGAGCCAGATGCCGTCCGCGCCTTCGACGCTGGTCCAGGGGCTGTAGCGGCCGCACCACTCGGCCAAGTCGCGCAGGGCCGCGGCGTCGGCCTCGGGCTCCGCCGGCGCCGTGGCGAGGCCGGGATGGATCGCGCGCGCGTCGCTCAGCGCCATGCCGGGCGCAAGGCCGAGCGCCGCGGCGCTTCGGTCGACGGCGCTCAGGCTCGGCCCGCGCGCGCCGCTGGCGACCAGGGCGAAGGGCCGCTCAGCCGGTCCGGCGGCGGGCGGCGGTGCATCCGGCCTCCGCGCCTTGCGCGCCGCGGCGCGGCGCAGCCGGTCGATCGGCCAGCGGGGCAGCCAGAGCGAAACGACCCGTTTCATGGTTCCAGTCCAGGGTCCAGGCGCCGGGCCGTCCGCCCCGGCAGCGGGTCAGGGAAAGGTGCCAGCGGCAGCGCCCCGGCGGCGCCGGGCGCGGTGTCTCTCGGCCTTCGAGGGCCGGGACGCCGGGGGCGCCGGCTACTTCCCAGCGGCTCCGGGTCAGGGGCAGCGCCGGCCGGCCCGGCGGGGTCAGCAGCAGCGCCGGGGTGCCCCGCTCGGCGGCGGCCAGCGCCAGGCGGCGCAGGGCGACGCTTCCCGGCGGCGCCAGCTCGGCGGCCACGGCGGCCAGGGCGCCGCAGCGCAGGCCCTCCTCCAGGGCCCAGAGCAGCTCCTCGGCGCGCCGCGCGCGCACCAGCAGCAGGCGCCCGGGGTCGAGACCCAGCGCCTGCAGCCCCGGGCCGTAAAGGCGGCCGCTCTCGCGCGCCGCCGCTTCGCCCTGGCACCACAGGATGCCGGGCCGGCCGCGCCGCTCCTCGCTCAGCAGGCGGGCGGCGAGCGCCAGGGCGAAACCGGCGGCGGCCGCGGCGTCGGCCGACGCCGCCGGGGCGATCTCGTGCAGCCCGGCCGGCGCGGCGGCGACGCCCGCGAGCTCGGCGTCGACCTCGGCCAGGCCGAGACCGAAGGCGGATGCCACGTCCCCGGCCGGTGCGGTTTCGTCCGCCCCGTCAAGGCTTGGCGGCCGGCGCTCGATGGCGGCGACGCGCCGGCGCAGCTCGGCGAGCAGGGCGCGGCGCTCCTCGCGATTTTCCCGGTTTTCGTGGCGATTCTGGCGGGTCATCCTGACCTCTGGCGGCGGCTCGTCCGTTCTTCTTTTGTTCTATTGCGCGTCCGAGGGAGAGTCAAGGCGGCGGACGGCCGGCCCGGCAATCCCGCGCCGGGACCTTCGTTCGGCGCGGCCATCGCCGCTTGACTCGCGCCGGCGGACTGCGGACCTCTTGTCTTCGCCTGCTCCGCCCCACGGGCTTCCCATGCCAACGGTCACCTTCCGACAGGTCGCGCCGTCCGACATCGAGCGGCTCTACGCCATCTCGCTGGCGACCGGCGACAGCGGCAATGACGCCGCCCGTCACTATCGCGACGGCCGGCTGATCGGGCACATCTACTCGGCGCCCTACGCGGTGCTCTGCCCGGAGACCTGTCTCGTCGCCGAGGACGCCGAGGGCGTTGCCGGCTACGCGGTCGGCACCCTCGACACGCGCGCCTTCGAGGCGCGGCTGGAGCGCGACTGGTGGCCGGCGCTGCGACTGCGCTATCCGGAACCGGCCGGCGCGCCCTCGGCCTGGAGCGCGGACCAGCGGCGCTGCCACATGATCCATCACCCGCGCACCGCGCCCGAGGAGGTCGCGCGCGCCTGTCCCGCGCATCTGCACATGAACCTGCTGCCGCGCCTGCAGGGGCGCGGCATCGGACGTGCGCTTCTGGAGCTATGGCTATCCGAAGCCCGCCAGCGGGGTGCCGCAGCGGTGCACGTCGCCACCGGCCCGTCCAACCCCAGGGCGGTGCGCTTCTGGGAGGCCTGCGGCTTCGTCCTGCTCGACCGCACTGGCAGCCCGGGATCGCAGGTCACCCTGTGGTACGGCTGCCGGCTCGGCACTCCATGACGGCGCGGCCTCACCCCTTGCCGGGAACGAAGATATAGCCGGCGCCGCGCTCCACTCTCGGCCCACGTGCACATTCTGGCCGCAGTCTCCGCGACACGCTTGCTGTGGATCGGCCAATGGGCGAATTGGTATGCCGACTCGGGGGATGTCCAATCCATCCGTACGCCGGCCTAGGGACTAATTGTCTCGCCGTTTCCGGCACCCCAAGCGGTTAGACGTGGGTGAGGATCAGAATCACGCTTTCATCATACATCTGACATTCAAGTGTAATCGGCGGATGGTAGCCACCCGCCATGCATTTGACTCTCGAAAACATCAGCGTCCGGTTTGCCGACACCGCTGCGCTCAATCGAGTATCGCTGAGCATAGACCGGCCGGAGATGGTCGGCATCATCGGTCGCTCCGGCGCGGGCAAATCGACCCTGTTGCGCACCATTAACCGGTTGGTCGAGCCGAATAGCGGCAACATCGTCTGTGACGGTGTCGATGTCGGAGCCGTGCGCGGCGACGAGTTGAGGCGCTGGCGTGGTTCGGCCGCGATGATCTTTCAGCAATACAACCTGGCTGGCCGACTGGACGTACTTTCCAACGTCATGGTGGGAGCCAGCGTT
>CAZDBC010000297.1:0-4783 GCA_964503295.1 uncultured Kiloniellaceae bacterium
GGCGCAGCGCCGCCCAAGGCGCGGGCGAGCAGCCCGTGCCGCGCGGCCGCACGCGGCGCGGCGGCCGCGACTGAACGCCACCGTCGCTCCTCGCGGCGTTCTGCTGCCGGTGCGCCGTTCGGCAGCTCTCGCTTGGCAGGCGCGGCGCGACTGCTCTATCAGGGGCCGTCATGCTCGCACCCCTAGGCTGAGCCCATGGCCCTGTTACGCGCCCTTGCCACGGTCGGCGGCTTCACCGGCATCAGCCGGCTGCTCGGATTTCTGCGCGACATCCTGATCGCCGCGGCGCTCGGCACGGGCCCGGCGGCGGACGCCTTCTTCGTCGCCTTTCGCTTGCCCAACCTGTTCCGGCGGCTGTTCGCCGAGGGCGCCTTCAACGCCGCCTTCGTGCCGCTGTTCGCGCGGCGTCTGGAGCAGGAGGGGCGGACCGGCGCGCTGCGCTTCGCCGAGGAGACGCTTGCCGTGCTGCTTGCCGTGCTGCTCGTCCTCACCGCCGCTGCCATGGCCGCCATGCCGGCGCTGATGCACATCCTGGCGCCCGGCTTCGCCGACGACCCCGACCAGTTCGAGCTCGCCGTCCAGCTCAGCCGGACCACCTTCCCCTATCTGCTGTTCATGGCGCTGGTGGCGCTCTACGGCGGCATTCTCAATTCGCTCTACAAGTTCGCCGCGGCGGCGGCGGCGCCGATCCTGCTCAACCTTTTCTTCATAGGCGCCCTGGTCGCAGTGTTGCCGTTCACCGGCCAGCCGGCGCATCTCCTGGCCTGGACGGTCGCCGCCGCCGGCGTCGGGCAGTTTCTCTGGCTGCTGATCGCGGCGCAGCGCGCCGGGGTCGCCTTGCGCCTGCCGCGCCCGCGCCTGACGCCGGCCGTGCGCCGGCTGCTCAAACTGATGCTGCCCGGCGCCCTCTCGGCCGGCGCCCTGCAGATCAACCTTCTGGTCGGCACCATGATCGCAACACTGCAGGCCGGTGCCGTTTCTCATCTCTATTATGCCGACCGCGTCTACCAGCTGCCGCTCGGCCTGATCGGCATCGCGCTCGGGGTGGTGCTGCTGCCCCATCTGGCGCGCCAACTGCGCGCGGGCGCGGAGACCGCCGCGGCGCACAGCATGAACCGGGGCATCGAGACGGCGCTGCTGCTGACCCTGCCGGCGACGGTCGCGCTGATCGCGATTCCCTACCCCATCGTCGTTGCGCTGTTCGAACGCGGCCGCTTCGACGCCGCGGACAGCCAGGCGACCGCGCTGGCCCTGTCCGCCTTCGCGACCGGCCTGCCCGCCTACGTTCTGATCAAGGTCCTGCAGCCCGGCTACTTCGCGCGCGAGGACACCGTCTCGCCGCTGCGCTATGCCCTGGCCGGCGTGGCGGTCAATGTCGTGCTCGGCCTCGCGCTGTTCTTCTTGCTGCGGCCTCAGGGTCTTGGCCATGTCGGCCTCGCCCTCGCGACCGCATTGGCCGCTTGGCTGAACGCCGGGCTGCTGCTCACCACCCTCTTTGTGCGCGGCCATCTGCGCCTCGACCGGCAGCTGCGTCGGCGCGTCCCGCGCATCGTCGTCGCCAGCCTGCTGATGGGCGCCGGCCTGGTCGCCGGCGCCACCGGACTGGCGGACTGGTTCGTCGACGGAGGCGTGGAGCGGCGCGTCGCCGGGCTCGCGCTGCTGGTCGGCGGCGGCCTCTTCGGCTACGGCCTGCTCGCCTTCGCCCTCGGCGCGGTCGCGCCGGCCGAACTGGGCGGGCTCCTGCGCCGCGGCGGCGGTACCGGCGCCGGTCCCGGCCCCGGCCCGGGCAAAGGCCCTTGACCCCCGGCCGTCCAGCCGGCAAGAACCCGGCGCTGGACGGCTCCGCGGTCGCGGTTCGGTCCGGCGTCTCCAGTTCCCCGGCGAGCCCTGCGATGAAGCGCATCTTCTCGGGCGTACAGCCCACCGGCAACCTGCATCTCGGCAACTATCTGGGCGCGATCCGCAACTGGGTGGCGCTGCAGGACGAGTACGACAACATCTTCTGCATCGTCGACATGCACGCCATCACCCTGTGGCAGGAGCCGGCCGAGCTGCGCGCCAGCACGCGCGAGGTGGCGGCCGCCTACCTGGCCGCCGGCATCGACCCTGAGCGCTGCATCATCTTCAACCAGAGCCAGGTTTCGGCGCATGCCGAACTCGCCTGGATCTTCAATTGCGTGACCCGGATCGGCTGGCTGAACCGCATGACCCAGTTCAAGGAGAAGGCCGGCAAGAACCGGGAGAATGCCTCCGCCGGCCTTTACGTCTATCCCAACCTCATGGCCGCCGACATCCTGGCCTACAAGGCCACGCACGTGCCGGTCGGCGAAGACCAGAAACAGCATCTGGAGCTGGCCCGCGACATCGCGCAGAAGTTCAACTACGACTACGGTGTCGAGTTCTTTCCGGTCATCGAGCCGCTGATCCTCGGCACCGCAACCCGGGTCATGTCTTTGCGCGACGGTCGCAAGAAGATGAGCAAGTCGGACCTGTCCGACATGAGCCGGATCAACATGACCGACGACGCAGAGGCGATCGCGCGCAAGATCCGCAAGGCGACCACCGACCCGCTGGCGTTGCCCGGGCCCGAGGTGCTCGACGCCGAAGGCAATCTGCCCGAAAGCGTGCGCCAGGAGCGTCCCGAGGCCTACAACCTGCTCGGCATCTATGCCGCGCTCGCAGGCAAGAAGCTGGCCGACACCTTGCAGGAGTTCGAGGGGGCCCAGTTCTCCCATTTCAAGCAGGTGCTGACCGACCTCGCCGTCGCCGTGCTCGGCCCGATCGGCGCCGAGATGAAGCGGCTGACGGACGATCCGGGCCAAGTCGACGCGGTGCTGCGCAGGGGCGCCGAGCGGGCCCGAACGATCGCCGATCCGATCCTGGCCGAGGCCAAGGACATCGTCGGCTTCCTGCGCCCCTGACCCGGAGAAAGCGATGGACCGCCTGCCGACACTGGACGAGATCGAGTCCGCGGCGACCATCGTCTATCGCCATCTTCCGGCGACGCCGCAGTACGCCTGGCCGCTGCTCGCCGAACGGCTGGGCTGCGAGGTCTGGGTGAAGCACGAGAATCACACGCCGACTGGGGCCTTCAAGGTGCGCGGCGGCGTGGTCTACATGGAACGCCTGCGCGCGGCCCGTCCCGAGGTGCGCGGCGTGGCCACGGCGACGCGCGGCAACCATGGCCAGTCCGTGGCCTTCGCGGCGCGCGCCCACGGCCTGGAGGCGCGCATCTATGTGCCGCACGGCAACTCGGTCGAGAAGAACGCCGCCATGCGCGCCTTCGGCGGCACCCTGGTCGAGACCGGGCACGACTTTCAGGCGGCGCGTGAGACGGCTGCGGCCGAAGCCGAACGGGACGGCCTCCACATGCTGCCGTCGTTCGACCGGGACCTGGTCGAGGGCGTGGCCAGCTATCCGGCGGAACTGTTTCGCGCCGTGCCCGACCTCGATGCCGTCTACGTGCCGGTCGGTCTCGGCTCCGGCCTCTGCGCGACGCTCGCCGCGCGTGATGCGCTCAGCCCGGGCACCGAGGTCGTCGGCGTGGTCTCGACCGAGGCCCAGGCCTACAAGCTGTCGTTCGAGGCCGGGCGGCCGCTTTCGACCAATTCCGCCGACACGCTGCTCGGCGACGGCATGGCCTGCCGCGTGCCCGAGCCGGCCGCGGTCGCGCTGATCAACGAAGGCGCCGCGCGCATCGTCGCGGTGAGCGACGCCGAACTGGCCGAGGCCATGCGGACCTATTACGCCTGCACCCACAACATTGCCGAGGGCGCAGGGGCCGCGGCGCTCGCCGCGCTGGCGCAGGAGCGCGGGCGACAGGCCGGCCGTCGCGTCGCGGTCATGTTGTGTGGCGCCAACGTCGACGCGACCCTGTTCCGTCGGGTCCTGGCGGGCGAAGTCTGACCCGGCGGCTGGTCGCCGGGCCCGCGGCGATCTGCAGCCGGACCCTGGCGGGTGCGAAAAATCGGCCTGATTCCCCAAAAAATCCTGGGTTGCGCTGGACTTGTGCCGGCCAGCGGGTACACTCGCAAAGGCTTGTTTTTTGGGACGCGGGGTATCGTTTTCTCCGATACCCCTCAAGGTGGCTCCGGATGTTGAAGTTTCTTCTGCGCGCGTCGCAGCGGGCTGCGGGACAGGGCCCGCGGTGCCGCGACAGGCGCGTCTGAGGGCCGCCCATGCAGATCTACCTGCCGATCGCGGAGATGTCGGTCGACGTCTTTCTGCTGCTCGGCATGGGGGGGATGGTCGGTTTCCTGTCCGGCCTGTTCGGCGTCGGCGGCGGCTTTCTGATGACGCCGCTGCTGATCTTCATCGGGGTTCCGCCGGCGGTCGCCGTGGGCACCGAGGCCAACCAGATCGTCGCCTCGTCGGTGTCGGGCGTGCTCGCCCATTGGCGGCGCGGCAACGTCGATTTCAAGATGGGCCTGGTGCTGCTGCTCGGCGGCCTGGTCGGCTCGTCGCTCGGCGTCTGGCTGTTCGCCTTTCTGCGCGGGCTCGGCCAGATCGACCTGGTGATTCGCCTGTCCTACGTCTTCTTCCTGGGCATCATCGGCGCCCTGATGCTGGTCGAAAGCCTGCACGCCATGCGTCGGCGCCGGGTGATGAGCGGGCAGCGCCGCAAGCTGCACACCCACACCTGGATCCACGGCCTGCCGCTCAAGATGCGGTTCCGGCGGTCCAAGCTCTACATTTCGGCGATCCTTCCCTTCGCGGCGGGCTTCCTGGTCGGCGTGCTGGCGGCGATCATGGGTGTGGGCGGCGGTTTCATCATGGTCCCGGC
>CAZDBC010000298.1:0-2478 GCA_964503295.1 uncultured Kiloniellaceae bacterium
CGATAACCCCAAACGATTCAAATGATACGCCTCGATAATGACACACCGGAGACGCTCCTGGCGAGCCCTGGCTGGCCGTCGGCCGGCAGACGCGGAATGCCGGGCGCGGCCTGCGCGTCCGGCACGTCCAGGGCCGACCGTCGCCGCCTCAGCCCCGCTGGAACTGTTCCACCCGATTTCATGCAGAAATCATACCAGAAATTTCAACCCCTTGTGGCACCGCCATAAACGACCCGCGCCCCGTTCCGCGGCGCGCGGCGTTGTAAGAGAGTTTGACAGGTTTTTCCGCTCCGCGCGGACGCCGGCGCCCACCCGATTCTCGCCTTCGTCAGCCAACCGATTGAGAAATATGGCTATGCAGCGCCCGCGCACCACCGCCTGCCCGATCGGATTTCTTGACGGTTCCGGGCGCGCAGGACCCACCCAAGGCCGCCGCCGGCGCCTACAAGCCGTGGCTGTCGAGCCAGAGCTCCAGCATCATCAGGTCCCACACCAGGCCATGGTAGGGACTGGGGCCGGACTCGTCCTGCGCCGCCAGGACGCGCTCGAGGAATTCGGCGCGCAGCAGGTACCGGCGCCGAAGCGCCGTCAGACTGTCGGCCGCCAGCTCGCGCAGGCGCGGGTGCTCGCGCGTCCACTCGGCGAAGGGCATGCCGAAGCCGTGCTTCTTCTTCGCGATGACCTCGGGCGGCAGGAAGTCCCTGAAAGCCTCCTTGAAGAAGGCGCGCAGCCGGCCGTCCTTCAGGTGCAGCTCCGGCGGGATGGTGGCGCAGAAGGCGACCAGATCGTCGTCGAGCAGGGGAAAGCGCACCTCGATGCCGGCCAGGTCGCACATGCCGGTCACCTTCTTCAGGTCGCAATCGGCGAGCGCCTGCTTCAGATCCAGGTGCATCATACGCTGCAGGGGATCGGTCGACTCCAGGCTCTCGTAGACTTCACGGGCCTCGCGCCAGGGCGCGTCCAGATCGAGGGCCCGCAGGGCGTCCGCCTCGAAGACCTCTTCCATCCGCTCCTTCTGATAGAAGTTGTAGGCTTCGAGCCGGTTCGGCATCGCCATGTCCTGGCGCCGCAGATGGCCCCGGGCGCGTTGCCAGACCCCGGTCCGGCGAAGCAGAGGCGTGTGGAAGACGGCCAGCCTGATGGCTGCCCGCAGGGGGCCCGGCAACGCCCGATAGGCAGTCCGTGACGTCTGTTCCAGATAGCGTGCGTTGCCGGCCAGGATCTCGTCGCCGCCGTCGCCGGCGAGCAGGCAGTCGACGCCGTTGTCCCGGGCCAGTTTCGCGCAGTAGTAGGCCGGGACCGCCGAGGAATTGCCGAAGGGCTCGTCATAGAAGGCGGCAATTCGCGGTACGAGCTCGGCCGTATCCTCCGCCGTGAGATAGTAGTGGTGAGCCCTCGTTCCGAAGCGGCGCGTGACGGCTTCCGCATAGGCCATTTCGTCGTAGCCCTGCTCGTCGAAGCCGATGGTGAAGGTCGGCGCGGGACCGGCGGTCTCTTCGTTGAGCAGGCCGGCCACCGTGGAGCTGTCGAGCCCGCCGCTCAGGAAGGTGCCGACCGAAGCACCATCCGCCTCGGCGTGCGTGCGGTGCACGGCCTGGCGAACCCGCTCGACGAGCTCTTCGGCCAGCGCCTCGGGCGCGCGGCTGCGGTCGGGCACGAAGCGCGTGCGCCAGTATGTCCGGATGCTCTGCGTTCCGTCCTGCCACAGCAGATACTGCCCCGGACCGAGTTTTCGCTGCTCGGCATAGATGGAGCCCGGTGCGCGACAGACGAAGGCGTGAAGATAGTGATAGACCGCCTGCAGGGGCACGCTGGCGCCGATGCCGGGGTAGGCGCGCACGAGATCGGCGGTCGAGCCGAAGACCAGCTCGCCGGCATCCCCTGTCGCATAGCTGAGGGAATGAACGCCCATGCGATCGATCGCGATCAGCGCCTTGCGTCGCGGCGGGTCGAGAACGGCCAGGGCGAAACTCCCGGCCAGACGATCGAACAGCTCGACGCCGTGCTCCAGGTAGGCGAGGCGCAGAGCACTGGCGGGTCCCCGGGTCTGCTGCTCCTCGGCCAGGCGCGGATCGCGCCAGCGCGGCCAGCCCACGATGGCGGCCCAGGGCGGCTCCGATGCCGACAGGGAGAGCGCGGGGCGGTCGCCATCGACCCACAGCGCCGCATCGGAACGCGCGGCCTCGCCCGTATTCTGGCGCCGGCCCCGGAAGGCCGCAGCCATGGCGCCGAGCACTTCGCCCGGCTGACGGTCGCCCTTGGAAGTCCCGATCCAGCCGCAGAGCGCGCTCATCACGGACTCTAGACCAGAACTTCCAGCGGCGCCGGATGGCTGAGGAAGGCCGTGGGACTGGCAGTCAGTCCATAGGCGCCGGACTGGAACACCACCACGAGATCGCCGACCTCGGCAGCCGGCAGCTCGCAACGGTCGCCGAGGAGATCGAGCGGCGTGCACAGGCAACCAACCACCGAGGCGAC
>CAZDBC010000298.1:2488-4749 GCA_964503295.1 uncultured Kiloniellaceae bacterium
CTCGGTCGCGGCTTGGCCGAACTTGTTGCCGATGGCGAGGGGATAATTGCGGCGAATGACCTGGCCGAAGTTCCCCGAGGCGGCGAGCTGATGGTGAAGGCCGCCGTCGGTCACCAGAAAGATCTGGCCGCGCGATTCCTTGCGGTCGATGACGCGCGAAACATAGAGCCCCGCTTCGCCGACGATGAAGCGGCCGAGCTCGATGATGAGCTCGGCATCCGGCTGGCGCTCGGCGACCTGGTCGACGAGAGGTGCGAGCCGCTCGCCCACGGCAGCGACGTCGAGCGGCTTGTCCTTCGGAAAATAGGGAATGCCGAAACCGCCGCCCATATTCAGGTAGCGCAAAGGGCCGGGCGCCTGGTCGGCAAGAGCGAGTGCCAGCTCGACCGTCTTGCTCTGCACTCCGATGATCGTCTCAGCCTGCAGGTTTTGCGATCCCGCGAAAACGTGAAAGCCCTCGAAATCGAAGCCCATCGCCTTGACCTGACCCAGGACCTGCGGCACCCGTTCGGCATCGATTCCGAACTGCTGCGGCCCGCCGCCCATGCGCATGCCCGCGCCCTTGAGCTCGAAATCGGGATTGACGCGCAGTGCGACCCGCGCGGGATAGCCGCTTCGCTCCGCCATTGCGTTCAGCCGGCCCAGCTCGCCCTCGGACTCGACCTCGATCAGAATACCGGCGGCAATCGCCTGGCCAAGCTCGGCATCGGTCTTGCCGGGGCCGGCGAAGGCGATGTCGGCCGGACTCATGCCCGTATCGAGGGCAGTCATCATCTCCTTGCCCGATGCAATGTCGAAACCGTCCACCAAGAGCCTCAAGTGCTGGACCACCGCCGGCATCGGGTTCGCCTTGACCGCGTAGTGAAGATGAATCGCTTTCGGCAGGCTGCGCCGCAGCAGCGCGATGCGCTCGTCCAGCAGGCGACGCTCGTAGACGAAGAAGGGCGTCTGCCCGACCCGGTCCGCCAGGCGGGTGAGGCTTTGCCCGCCGACCTGCAGGCAGCCGTCCTTCGACTGCCACAGCTTCAGGGCCGGGTGCATGCCAAGTCCTTCTCCGCCCCGCCTTCCGACGGCTGGAAGCTGCCGGCCAGCTCGCGCGCCAGCAGCGGCCGATCTATCTTGCCGTTGGCGTTGCGCGGCAGGTGGTCCAGGGCAACGAGAGTCTGAGGCACCATGTACTGCGGCAGCTCCTTCCTGCAGGCCGCCAGAATCTCGGCTTCCGCCAAGGCACCGCCGCCCCTGGGCTTGGCGACGACGACGATGCTCTGCCCGAGAACCGGGTGCGGCAGACCGATCGCGGCCACCTCCTCGACCAGACCGGTGGCGTAGACCACCTCCTCGATCTCGGTCGGGCTGACCCGGTAACCGGACGTCTTGATCATGTCGTCGCGCCGGCCGACGTAGTACAGGAAGCCCTCCTCATCCGCTTTCACGATGTCCCCCGACCACACGGCAGTCTCCTCGCCGCACAGGCCGTCGGGTCGCCCAGGTGCCGGACGAAAGCGCTCCGCGGTCCGTTCCGGGTCGTTCCAGTAGCCGAGCGCAACGAGCGCGCCGCGGTGAACCAGTTCGCCCTCCTCGCCCGGCGCGCAGGGGCGCCCTTGCGGATCCACCACCAGGATCTCGGCATTGGGAATTGCCTTCCCGATCGAATCCGGCCTGCGGTCGACCTCCGCGGGATCGAGATAGGTCGAGCGAAAGGCCTCGGTCAGGCCGTACATCAGATAGGGCTTCGCGTTGGGGAAGATGTCGCGCAGGCGCTGCAGCAGCGCGCGCGGCATGTGGCCCCCCGTGTTGGCGAAATAGCGCAGCGAGCGGCCGGTACCATCGGACCAGTCGAGCTCCGCGACCTGAAACCAGAGCGGCGGGACGGCCGTCAGGCCCGTCACGCCCTCGGCGGCGCAGATGCGCTTCAAGTCGCGTGGCAAGAGGTAGTTCAGGAGAATGAGGGTGGCGCCGGCGCAAAAGGCGGTGGTGATCTGGCTCAGGCCGGCGTCGAAGCTGAGCGGCAGGGCCGAGAGAATGCGATCGTCGGTCACGTTCTCCAGATAGTGGCTGACGCTTTGGCCGCCGACCACCAGGTTGCGGTGCGAGAGCACGACACCCTTGGGGCGGCCGGTGCTCCCGGAGGTGTAGAGGATCGCCGCCATGTCGAGATCGATCACCCGCGGCAGCGGGCGGTGCGAGGTCTCCTGCAGCAGCGCTGGCCAGTCGAGATGGACTCGCCCGCCCTCCCGCCCCGCCTCGGCGCCGCCATCGAC
>CAZDBC010000299.1:0-4743 GCA_964503295.1 uncultured Kiloniellaceae bacterium
CACCACCGAGCGCCGGCTGCGGCCGGCCGAGCACTACCGCGCGGTCCCGGTGCCGGTCGTACCTCTTGAAGACCTCGATGCCATGGCCGATTCCGCGCTCGACGGTGCGGCGAGCGTTCGTTCGGCCCGTCACGACGGTTTTCAGGCCGGTGGCGGGGCCGCGGGCGACCGGATCGCGCTTTCCGGACCGCGGCCCGGCGGGCATGTCGTCGCGCAGCCTGGTTGCTGCCTGCTTCCCCTTGACCATCTGCGGCCCGGGCAGGTCCTGGCCGCGGATGTCATCACATCCTCCGGCCGATGCCTGCTTAGGACCCGCACGGTGCTCGACGGGCTGATGATCGCCCTGCTGTCGCAGCTGGGCCGCAGCGACCCGCAACTCGCCTACATCGCGGTCTGTCTTGGAAGCGCAGCCGGCGGTCGGGCTCATCATCCCTGACTGCGGGCAGTTCGATTGCTCGACCGATACCTTCGGTCGTCCGCGGGCGGGGTGCCCCTTGGGCCTATGCGGCCGGACCGAGGTTGGCGCCGGCGAGGCGACCGTAGATCGCCTCCATGGCCGCGGACTGGATGCCCTTGGGCTCCGGCAAAGGATGCGAGATGGCCGCGCCGGAGACGTGCTGGAATCCGAGGCAGACGGCGTAGATCGTCATGCTGAGCGAGTCGAAGCCGTGGCCGTAGCACCGCAGGCCGGCCTCCTTGGCCGCGACCGCGAGGCGCTCGAGCAGTGCAAGCTTGTCCGCCTCGGTACCTTCCAGCGTTGCGACATCGACGCCGATTTCATGAACGCCCGCGGCGCGCAGCAGGGGCAGCTTGCGCAGGATGTCCGGCAATCGATCCGGTACCTGGTCCAGGTGCAGGAAGATCGCGCGGGCGAACTTGCGGATCGGCCGGGTCAGCTGGGGAAGCTCGGCGCGCCAGCTCGACGGCGGTGCCCCGGACAGCTCCCAGACGAGCAGGCCGTTCAGCTCCTCGGGGATGCGGCTGCACAGCTCGACGAGCTGTCTCCGGCCGCCGAGCCGGCGCAGCGTCGAGAGATGGATCGGAAGCGCGACCATCGCGACATGTCCCTCGTCGCGGCTACGCTTGAGGTCCTGGAGTGCCTTGCGCAGGCCGAGCCGGTCCAGGATCGCGAAAAGGTCGGCTTCGCCGTCCGGCGACTCGCCGGCCTTCAGCAGGTCCTCGGCGTCGGCGCCGGCAAGGCGCGGCCGGCCGGCATAGATGCCGATCTTTTGCGAAGGGGCGTGCCACATCGGCAGATAGTCGAGGACGAGATCGATCGCCTTGTCATCCTCGTTCCCGTCTCCGTCGGAGGCCGTGCAACTCTGCCGCTCGTAAACCAGAGTCATGCTCCGTTCGGCGCGCTGCCTCAATTGCGAGATGGCGCCCTGGACCGTGTGGCGGAACTCGACCCAGGCCGTGGGGTCGTAGCCGCCGTGTTCCGACGGCTGGCCGGCGTTCGGCCCCGAGTCCCACATCATTGCGCGGTCCAGGTTCTCGAGCTGGCGGATCACCTCGCGCAGCCGGTCGACCTGAAACTCGAACGCGCCGCTTTGGCTGCCGTCGCCTTTGCTTGCCTGCTCCAGGCCCTTCAGGCCGGAGTCGACCTCGCCGAGAAGCTCCAGCACTTCCTTCGGCTCCAGCGCACGTCTCCCGGAGCCCGGCGTCGCGTAGCGGTGGGTATTGGGATCGAGCTCCGTGACCTCCGCCTGATCGAGCATGCGCATCAGGGAGCCGGTGTTCTGCAGCGCCTCGGCGGCGACCTCTCCATTGGCGCTGGTCACCAGCGTCTCGACGCCGAGAACCTCGAGGTCCTTCGATTCGGCCTCGCCGAACAGCTTCTCCAGGATCTGCTCGGAGAGCATGGCGATCTTGAGGCGCGCTTCGAGCTCCGAACAGTCTCCGAAGACAATGGCGTAGCTGTCGGCGTCGACCTGGGAGAAGAGGTCGTGCCGGGTCAGGCGGCGCTCGAGTTCCGCCTTGATCTGGCCGTGAATGCGGTCCTGGAACCTGGGCCAGCGGCTGCCCATCCGCTCGCGGACCTTGTTGAGGTTGATCAGGTGGACCTTGCCGGCGACCAAATGGCTGGCCGCGTCGCGGTGTGCCGCAAAGCTCTCGAGCTTTTGCGAGAAGGCCGCCGCTCGGGCCGCGCCCGCGCCCGCGCCTTCGTCCGGCGCGCCGGTCTGGCCGGTCTGCGCTGTCGCGGCTCGGGACCCCGCGGCCGTCGAGGCGCGCGCGGCGCTCGCTGCTGCCGTCCGGCGCAGGCCGAACAGCGACTTGATGCGGTCGAGCGCGCCGGCGTCCTGTGCGGTCATGGCCTCCCTGCGCCTTCGGCCGCCGGGCGCTTCGCCGTTTCGCCCGCCACCGTGCGCACCGCCTGCAGCAGGTCGTCGACGCGCAGCGGCTTCTGCAGGATCAGGTCGGCGCCCATCTTGGCCGCGATCTGAAGCGGGGTGAAGTTGGCCGTCCGACCGCCCCCGGAAATCGCGATGATCCGCGTCCCGGGAAAGCGCGCCCGGATCTCCAGGATGGTCTCGATCCCTTCCTTCTCCGGCATCAGAATGTCGGTGATGACGACGCCGACGGGCCGCCGCGCCAGCATTTCCAGCGCCTCGCGCCCGTTGCAGGCGGTCTCGACCTCGTGGTTCGCCCGCGACAGCGCGGTGCGCAAGTAGTCGCGGACCAGGTCATCGTCGTCGACAACGAGCAGCTGCATCGGTGGCCTCGCCTTTCGCTCGAACCGCGGTGGCCACGCCGCCCCGCCGGGCGGTCCGAGGGCGTGCGATTCCGGCCGCGCGGCTCCGGACGCGTGCTTCGGCCGACGCGCCGGTTGCCTGGGCCGCGGGCAATTATCTCGAAGCGCTAATCATAGGCGCAGAATCCTAAGCAGGCTTTAACCCTGCCGCCGCGCCGCGGGCGTCTGTCACGGAACCGTAAGGCCGGACGTGGAGAACGCGGGATCGAAAAGGGGCTGCTTCGCGGTCTTCTCGTCCCGCCGCCGGCCCGCGCCGGCATGCTGGGCCCCGTGGAACTGGATGGCCGCGGCGGCCGTTGCGCCTTCAGTTGCGGCTGTGCCACAAGATCGGGCAGGAGCCGCTGGCAGGCGAAAGGGCAGGGGATACGACGATGGCCGAATCGAGCGCAACGCTTCACGAAAAGTCCGACGACCTCGAGCCGGAGACGATCGACCGCCACCGGGCGATCGTCTCGCTGATGGAGGAGCTGGAGGCGGTCGACTGGTACGACCAGCGCATCGACGCCGCCGCCGACGCCGAGCTGCGCGCCATCCTTGCGCACAACCGCGACGAGGAGAAGGAGCACGCGGCCATGGTGCTCGAATGGCTGCGCCGCCGCGACGCGGCGCTCGACGAGGAGCTGAAGACCTACCTCTTCACCGAGGGGCCGATCGCCGAGCGCGAGGACGAGGAGGGCGACGGCGCGGCGGCCGGCGGCGACGGCTCGCTCGGCATCGGCAGCCTCAAGGAGGGCACCGGACGATGAACGACCTGCGCCGCGAGCTCGCCCCCATCCCCTCCGGGGTCTGGGAGGAGATCGACCAGGAGGCCCGGACCACCCTCAAGGTCACCCTGGCCGGCCGCAAGATCGCCGACTTCGAGGGTCCGCTCGGCTGGCAGAGCGCCGCCGTCGGCCTGGGCCGGACCGAGCCCTTGAGCCGGGCGCCCAACGCGGGCGTCGCCGCCGCGCTGCGCAAGGTGCGCCCCTTCGTCGAAATGCGGGCGTCCTTCGAGCTGTCGCGGCGCGAGCTGGAGGACTTCGCCCGCGGCGCCAAGGACGCCGACCTGCAGCCGGTCAAGGACGCGGCGCGGGCCATCGCCATCGCCGAGGACCGGGCGATCTTCCACGGCTACGCCGAGGGCCGTATCCACGGCATCTGCGAGGCCGCGGCCGAGGAGGCCCTGACCATCACCGAGGACTACGAGCACTATCCGGGCGTCGTTGCCGCGGCGCTGGCCAAGCTCAGGAACGCCGGCGTCGACGGCCCCTACGCCATCGCGCTCGGGCCCAAGTGCTACACCGGCCTGATGCAGACGGCGACGCGCGGCGGCTTTCCGGTGATCCAGCACGTCCAGCGGCTGATCGACGGGCCGGTGATCTGGGCCCCGGCCGTCGACGGCGCGGCGGTGGTCAGCCTGCGCGGCGGCGACTTCGAGCTTGCGGTCGGGCGCGACTTCTCGATCGGCTACCAGGACCACTCGGCCGACCGGGTCGAGCTCTACATCGAGGAGAGCTTCACCTTCGGCGTGATGGCGCCCGAGGCGGCGGTGCCGCTGGTCTACGCGACGGGGTAGGGGCGGGGGAGTCCGGGCAGCCTCTAGAGCCGGTCAGTCGTTCGCAAGAAACAGGCTTTCCGGTATCGCACTAGCCAGAGCCAGAGCAGCCCGGCGCTGGCCGACTGTCAGGCGATTACCGTCTCAGAACAGACCGCTCTCTATACGGAAGACGGAGAACCCAAACCTGTCGGAGTTCGTGACTAAAGCCATCTTCTTTTCGTCGTCCCTGACGGCATCTATCTCGCTTGCCATCCGCCACTCCGCGTGGGCGGTGGTGGCGAGGGCCATGTAGATACCAATCACAACGGCATGAGTCCGATTGCGCGCCAATGTTTTCTCGCTCCGAAAGCTCTGTTGAAGGCTAACGCCGCACCATCGTCTGGACGGCCTCCAACCTAAATCGCCGACGCCACCACGAGAAAAGCGAGAACGGCGGCACCGCCGAAGAAAAGGA
>CAZDBC010000300.1:0-4722 GCA_964503295.1 uncultured Kiloniellaceae bacterium
CCAGCCGAACTATCTGGAGAACTTCGTCCAGGCGATCTTCGATGCCGTCCCCGAGCTGCGCGGCGCCACGCTTGTGCTGGGCGGAGATGGGCGCTTCCACAACGACGTGGCGATCCAGACGATCCTGCGCATGGCCGCGGCCAACGGCGTCGGCAGGGTTCTGGTGGGCCGGGACGGTCTGCTGTCGACGCCGGCCGCATCCTGCGTCATTCGCAAGCACAAGGCGGCCGGCGGCATCATTCTATCGGCCAGCCACAATCCGGGCGGACCGGAGGGCGATTTCGGCGTCAAGTTCAATGCCGCAAACGGCGGGCCTGCGCCCGAACGGGTGACCGATGCGATCCACCAGGCCAGCGCGCGCATCGAACGCTATTTCACGCAGGAGGCGCCGCCGGTCGCCCTCGACCGGCTCGGCGCGCGCAAGCTCGGCGCCATGGCCGTCGAGGTCATCGACCCGGTCGCCGACTATCAGGCCCTGATGGCCGAGCTCTTCGACTTCCAGCGTATCAGTGATCTCTTCCGCAGCGGCTTCCGCCTGCGCTTCGACGCCATGAACGCGGTCACCGGCCCCTATGCGCGAGAGATCCTCGAACGCACGCTGGGGGCACCGGAGGGTACGGTGGTCAACGGCTTTCCGCTGCCCGACTTCGGCGGCCTGCACCCGGATCCCAATCCGCATTATGCGGCCGACCTTTTTGCGGCGATGGCCGCGCCCGACGCGCCCGACATGGGCGCGGCCTCCGACGGCGACGGCGATCGCAACATCGTGCTGGGCCAGGGCGTCTACGTCTCGCCCTCCGACAGTCTCGCGATTCTGGCGGCGAACGCCCATCTGGCGCCGGGCTACGAGCGCGGGCTGGCCGGCGTGGCACGCTCGATGCCGACCAGCCGGGCGGTCGACCGGGTCGCCGCGGCGCTCGGCATCCCCTGCTTCGAGACCCCGACCGGCTGGAAGTTCTTCGGCAACCTGCTCGATGCCGGCAAGGCCACCCTGTGCGGCGAGGAGAGTGCCGGCACCGGCTCCGACCATGTCCGCGAAAAGGACGGGCTCTGGGCCGTCCTGTTGTGGCTCAACGTCGTCGCCGAGCGCGGCGAGCCGGTCGCCGATATCCTGCGCGGGCACTGGGACCGTTTCGGGCGCAACGTCTATTCCCGTCACGACTACGAAGAGCTGGACCCGGACCTTGCCGCGCGTGTGATGAGCGAACTTCGCGGACGCCTGTCCGAGCTTCCGGGCAGCGAGGTCGAAGGCCTGCGTATAGAGGCGGCGGACGACTTCAGCTATCGCGATCCCGTCGACGGCAGCCTGGCCGAGCATCAGGGGTTACGCGTCCACTTCGCGGGCGATTCGCGTCTCGTCTTGCGCCAGTCGGGCACCGGCACGGCGGGCGCCACGGTCCGGCTTTATCTGGAGCGCTTCGAGCCGGATCCGGCTCGTTTCGACTTGGATCCGCAGGAGGCGCTGAAGCCGTTAATTGCCGCGGCCGAGGCCCTGACGGGCCTGCGCCGCCGCAGCGGCCGCGACGGCCCCTCCGTGGTCACCTGACGCTCCGATTCGCGTCTTCGGGTGATCTGAGGCCGATCTCTTTTTTGCGGCGGGTGCGGCAGATACGGGTCTTTGTCGATAGCCTGTTGCTTCAGCCTGACGACAGTTCCGGACCCAGCTGCCGATAGGCGGCAGCCTGTCAGCGGTGCTCCTTTGCTCGGAGACGGAGAGAGGCAGTACGTGGGACGGTTGCTGGTTAAGTGGTCGCGATGAGGGTTCCGCCCGCGACAGCCGAATGGCAGCCGCAGGCGGAACCGAAGTAGGCTCAAACTGTCACTGGCACGAACTGGTAGCTGCCGTCCCGATAGACGCGCAGGGCAGCGCTCGTCTTGCCCTCCTGCTTCATGTCCTTGAGGGCTTCGACCAGATCCTCGGCCGTTTCGACCGTTCTATCGCCGATCGAGAGTATAACGTCTCCGGGCCGCACCCCTGCTTCAGCCGCCGGTGAGCCTTTATGCACGGCCACCACGACCGCACCCTTGCTCACATCGGACAGTCCGAGCTGCTGTGCGATCTGTTCGGTAAGATCGGTCACGCGCACCCCGAGCCTGAACCGGGATTCGGTCTCGGCGGCATCAGCTCGGACCTTCGGCTTCTCTCCGGCCATGATCGCGGCAGCCTTGGCCAAGCGGACCGAGAGGTTCCTGGTCTCGCCGTTCCGTTCGACCGTGACCTCGACCGGTGCCTTGGTGCCGGCCTGCCGCACCAGCTCGCGCAACTGGGCTGGAGTGGTTACCGTCTTGTCGCCGAAACGGGTGATCACGTCGCCCGGCTGGAGGCCGTCCGCTTCGGCCGGGCTTCCGGATTTAACCGCGGCGATCACGACGCCGGCGTCTTCCTTCGTGCCCAGTGCCTCGGCAAGTTTGTCGTCGAGGGGTTGCACCACGACGCCCAGGCGCGCCGGCTCCCGGCTCTCGCGAGCTTGGGCGCTCAGCGCATTCACTGCCTCGCGCACGCGGTCGGCGGGCAGGATCGCGCCGACCGGTGCTCCGCCGGCACCCTCGGTCACGATGCCAAGACCGACCACCCGGCCGGTGGCGTTGAGGACGGGCCCGCCGAGGTTGGCCGGGCCGATGCCAAGGTCGCTGCGGATCAGCTCGCCGACCGGTGCCGAGACAATGCCCACCGCAATCGTCGGCATGTCGGGTTGCGGTCGGCCGAATGCCACGAGCCAGCTGCCGAGCGGCAATTCTGGCGCGCTGGCCCAGGGCAGGACGGGCAGTCGATCGGGGCTGTGCGTCTCCATCAGGGCGATCCCGCTTTCCTGATCGGTCGCGGCTACGGTGCCCTCGAGGGTGGTCCCGTCTGCCAGAACGACTTGGACCGTAGAGGCGCCCTGGAGTACGGCCGCGTGGGTGATGAAGAGTCCCCCGGCATCCATCGCGAAGCCGCTGCCGCCCGGGCGGTTCCGGCCCTCGCTAGCCTTCGCCGGAGCGATCGTGGCGACGGCGCCGAGACGTGCCTCGGCGAGGGCCGAGAAGTCCGGCGGAACGCCCTGTCGGGTCTCGCCGCCGCCCTGGCCGAACGCCGGTCCGGCGGCCGTCATCAAGACTGCAGTAAGAAGCGATATGTAGAAGCGTTTCATGCCTGTCCCCTGTAATTGCGGGTTAGGAGCAACACCGATTTTCGGGACAACGATCCGCGGTGCCGACGCTTCCGCCGTCCAGTCGGCCTGCCCGTCCGTTTCGCCCGCGATTGCACGTCGCGCGGCTTTGGACCTGCGGCCCCTGTCGCCTCGGTCGCGACCTCGGCAGCCTGTCTTGCAACGAGGATTGCGGTGTATATGTCTCACCAGGCGGCAATTGGATTGAACATGGCTGGATTCTCGACGCACAGGCTCTCGGTCGCGCCGATGATGGACTGGACCGACCGGCACGAGCGGGCGTTCCTGCGCCTGCTGAGCCGGCGAATCCGCCTCTACACGGAGATGGTCCCGACCGGCGCCATCCTCTACGGCGACCGCGCGCGTTTCCTGGCCTTTGACCCGAGCGAGCATCCGGTGGCGCTGCAGCTCGGCGGCGCCGATCCGGCCGATCTGGCCGCGTGCGCCGCCATCGGCGTCGAGGCGGGCTACGACGAGATCAATCTCAATGTCGGCTGCCCGAGCGACCGGGTCCAGAACGCCAGATTCGGTGCCTGCCTGATGGCCGAGCCGGACCTCGTGGCCGATTGCGTCGCCGCAATGAGGCGCGCCACAGTCGGCAGCGGCGTACCGGTCACGGTCAAGACCCGGATCGGCATCGACGATCGCGATTCCGAGGCCGAACTGGCCGGCTTCGTGGGCCGGGTGCGCGACGGCGGCTGCACGACTTTTATTGTCCATGCCCGCAAGGCCTGGCTGCAGGGCCTCAGCCCCAAGCAGAACCGCGAGATCCCGCCGCTGCGCCACGAGGTTGTCCACCGCCTGAAGCAGCGCTTTCCCGAGCTGACGATCGTTCTCAACGGCGGCATCTGCTCTTTGGAGGAAGCGGAAAGCCATCTGGACAAGCTCGACGGGGTGATGCTCGGTCGAGCGGCCTATCAGGATCCCTACCTGCTTGCCGAAGCCGATCGCCGGATCTTCGCCGAATCGCGACCTGTGCCGACGCGGGCGGGGGTTGTGCGCGCCTTTCTGCCCTACGTCGAGCGCCAGCTCGTCGCCGGGGTGCCGCTCAAGTCCATGACCCGGCACATCCTCGGCCTGTTCAACGGCCAGCCCGGCGCTCGCCGCTGGCGGCGGCATCTGAGCGAGGCGGCCCACGCGCCGGACGCCGGCGTCGAGGTCATCGAGGAAGCGCTGGCACTCGTCGAGCAGGCGAGTGCGCGTCGTCGCGCCGCCGCCTGACCAGTCACAGCCTGAGCCAGCGACGGCCGGTGTAGACCGCCTGACCGAAATATTCTTGCAGGGCAGCGAAGGAGACGCCGAGCGCGTCGCCGCGCGGCAGCCAGGGCAGGCGCGCGTCGAGGGTCAGCCAGGAAAAATTGGTCGGCGCGGGGACGACCTCGAAGCCCTCGCTGCGGAAGGCCCGCGCGGCCCGGACCATGTGGGTCGCGTGGGTGACCAGGCATATGCGCAGGACGCCCTCGGGCTGCAGCAGGTCCGCGACATGGCGGGCCTGTTCCCAGGTGGTGCGCCCCTGGTTCTCGACCCAGCGCGGCGGCTGGCCAAAGCGCCGTATCAGGAGCTGGCGCATGGC
>CAZDBC010000301.1:0-4694 GCA_964503295.1 uncultured Kiloniellaceae bacterium
GATCGAGAAGATCACCCTCGATGCCGGCGGCGCGGTCCGGTCGGAACCGCTGGACGTCTCGTGATGCTGCTCGAGACGAAGGCCAACGTCGCGCCGCTGGAAGCCGCCATGCGCGCCTGCGCGCAGGCGGTTACCGACCGTCTCGCGGAGCTCATGCCCGTGGTGGCGCCGCCCCAGGGGGCGGTCCTCAAGGCCATGCGCTACGGCGCGCTCAACGGTGGCAAGCGCCTGCGTCCGTTCCTGGTGATCGAGAGCGCCGGTTTGTTCGACGTGCCCGCCGACCAGGCGCTCAACTGTGCCGCCGCCCTGGAGATGATCCATTGTTACAGCCTGATCCATGACGATCTCCCGGCGATGGACGATAGCGATCTCAGGCGCGGCCGTCCGACCGTTCACCGCGAGTTCGACGAGGCGACCGCCATTCTGGCCGGCGACGGTCTGCTGACCGAGGCCTTCGGCGTCCTGGCCAGCGAACGCAGCCACCCTGACCCAGCGGTGCGCTGCGCCTTGGTCGGCGGTCTGGCCCAGGCCGCGGGCGTTCACGGGATGGTCGGCGGTCAGATGATCGACATCTCGCCAGAGCGCGAGGACCTCGACCTGGACGGGATCATCCGTCTGCAGCGGTTGAAGACGGGCGCTCTCATCGTCTTTGCCTGCGAGGCCGGGGCCATCCTGGGCCAGGCCGGCAATGCCGACCGCACCGCTCTGAGCAGCTATGGCGAGGACCTGGGGCTGGCTTTCCAAATCGTCGACGATCTGTTAGATGCCGAAAGTACGCCGGAGACCCTCGGCAAGCCGACCGGACAGGATGCCGTAAAGGGTAAGGCAACTTTCGTCGGCCTGCTGGGCGTCGAGGGAGCCCGGCGTCGGGCGCGCGAGCTTGTCGATGGCGCCTGCGCCAGGCTGGAACGGTTCGGTGCGGAGGCGGATCTCTTGCGCGAAGCGGCCGCTTTCGTCCTGGAGCGAAAATCGTAGAGCGGACCCGGACCGGAGCGGGGTCGCGGCGCAGGTGACCAAAGGGGCATCCGGCGGGCCAGGGTAGAACAGGGTTAGCAGGAAGGATTGCGTCTTGAGCCAGATGGGTCACAACAGGCAAACGCCGCTGCTCGACAAGGTCGCCTATCCCGCCGATCTTCGGAGGCTCGACGAGAACCAGTTGCGTCAGTTCGCCGACGAGCTGCGCCGCGAGATGATCGACGCGGTCTCGGTCACCGGCGGACACCTCGGCGCCGGGCTCGGCGTGGTCGAACTGACCACGGCCATTCATTACGTGTTCGACACGCCCGATGACCGGCTTATCTGGGATGTCAGTCACCAGTGCTATCCGCACAAGATCCTGACCGGCCGGCGCGATCGGATCCGCAGTCTGCGCCAGGGCGGCGGCCTGTCAGGCTTCACCAGCCGCAAGGAGAGCGAATACGACCCCTTCGGCGCGGCGCACAGCTCGACCTCGATCTCGGCCGGCCTCGGCTTCGCGGTGGGGCGGGACTTCCTGGAGAAGCAGAACAACGTGATTTGCGTCATCGGCGACGGCGCCATGAGCGCGGGCATGGCCTACGAGGCCATGAACAATGCCGGCGCCATGAACAGCCGCCTGATCGTCATCCTGAACGACAACGACATGTCCATCGCGCCGCCGGTCGGCGCCATGAACAAGTATCTCCTGCAGCTGATCTCGTCGAAGCCCTATGCCTCCATGCGGCATCTGGGCAAGGAGATGATCAAGAAGTTCCCGCGCCCGCTCGGCAATGCCGCCAAGCGGGCCGAGGAATACGCTCGCGGCATGCTGACCGGCGGAACCCTGTTCGAGGAGCTGGGCTTCTTCTACATCGGTCCGATCGACGGGCATAACCTCGACCACCTCCTGCCGATCCTGCGCAACGTTCGCGACACGGACTATGACGGCCCGGTGCTGATCCACGCCGTGACCCAGAAGGGCAAGGGCTATCCGCCGGCCGAGCAGGCGGCCGACAAGTACCACGGTGTCTCCAAGTTCGACGTCATTACCGGCGAGCAGGCCAAGTCGACGCCCAAGGCGCCGGCTTATCAGAACGTGTTCGGCCAGGCGCTGATCGCCGAGGCGAAACGGGACGAGCGCATCGTCGCGGTGACGGCCGCCATGCCCTCGGGCACGGGGCTCAACAAGTTCGCCGAGGTCTTTCCCGATCGCTGCTTCGACGTCGGCATCGCCGAGCAGCACGCCGTGACGTTTTGCGCCGGCATGGCCTGCGAAGGACTGCGTCCCTTCGCGGCGATCTATTCGACGTTCCTGCAGCGCGGCTACGACCAGGTGGTGCACGACGTGGCCATTCAGTCGCTGCCCGTGCGCTTCGCGATCGACCGGGCCGGCATGGTCGGGGCCGACGGCGTCACCCACCAGGGCAGCTACGACATCACCTATCTGGGCTGTCTGCCCAATTTCGTGCTGATGGCGCCGTCCGACGAAGTCGAGTTGATGAATATGGTGGCCACGGCGGTGCAAATCGACGACCGGCCCTCTGCCTTGCGCTATCCGCGCGGCGAGGCCCTGGGCCTCGAGATGCCCGAGCGCGGCACGCCGCTGGAGATCGGCAAGGGCCGCATCGTGCGCGAGGGCACCAAGGTTGCCCTGCTGTCCTATGGCACCCGCCTGGGCGACGCCCTCAAGGCGGCCGACGAGCTGGCGGCCAGGGGACTTTCCACCACGGTCGCCGACGCCCGCTTCGCCAAACCGATCGACCAGGATCTGGTGCGTCGGCTGGCCGGCGAACACGAGGTGCTGATCACGATCGAGGAGGGCGCGATCGGCGGCTTCGCCACCCAGGTCATGACCTACCTGACGCGCGCCGGGCTGCTCGACCGCGGCCTGAAGTTCCGGCCCCTGACCCTGCCCGACTTCTTCATCGACCACGACAAGCCGGAGAAGCAGGTGGCGATGGCCGGGCTCGATTCGGCCGGCATCGTGGCGGCGGTGCTGCAGACCCTGGGTCACGAATCGGTCGCAGAGGCCCCGGCGCGGGCCTGACCACGCCCCGCGAAGGGGCTTCCTGCATAGCCGCTCTGCAGATCGGACGGGTACCCCGGACGCCCCTCCTCGGCCATAGTGGTCGGCTATGTCTCGGACCGTGACCAGCGGCGGGGGGCGCGTGACCGCGACTCCCCAACTCGGTGCCCTGCGCCTCTGGCTGCGCGAGGTGTCCGCCTCTGCGCGCCTGGCGGCGCCGCTGGTCGCGACCCAGCTTTCGATCATCGCGATCAACACCACCGACGTCATCATGATGGGCTGGCTCGGGCCGGTGAAGCTGGCCGGCGGTGCCCTCGGCCACAACCTCTACATGCCCTGCTTCCTGTTCGGCCTCGGGGTTGTCACGGCGGTTGCGCCCATGGCGGCGCAGGAGCTCGGGCGGCGCGATCTGCGCGGGGTGCGCCGGACCGTCCGCCAGGGGCTCTGGGTTGCCCTGACCGTCGGATTGCTCTTTGCGCTTCTGCTCTGGAACTCCGGCGCCATTCTGCTGCTGTTCGGTCAGCAGGAGACCAATGCCCAGCTCGCGCAGGGATACCTGCGCGCCGCCCTGTGGGGCCTGCCGGCCGCGCTCTGGATCGTCGTTCTGCGCTGCTTCCTGGCGGCCCATGGGCGGCCGCGCGCGGTCATGCTGGTGACGCTGATCGGCGTCGGCGTCAACGCCGTGGCGGACTACGGCCTGATGTTCGGCCATTTCGGCCTGCCGCGGCTGGAACTGGTCGGCGCCGGAATCGCCACTTCGCTGGTCAACGGCGTCATGTTCCTGGCGCTGCTCGGCATGGTGCTGGCCAATCGCCGCTTCCGGCGCTACGGCCTGCTGGTGCGTCTCTGGCGGGCCGACTGGTCGCGGTACCTCGAGATCTTCCGGCTGGGGCTGCCGATCGGCCTGACGACGCTGGCCGAGGCCGGGCTGTTCGCCGCCGCTGGCATCCTCATGGGATTGATCGGCACGGCGCAACTCGCCGCTCATGCCATCGCCCTTCAGGTCGCTGCGGTCTCCTTCATGATCCCGCTGGGAATCAGCCAGGCCGTCACGGTGCGGGTCGGTCTTGCCGCCGGCGCCGGCAATCCGGACGGCGTGCGCCGGGCGGGCTGGGTCGGCTTCGGCCTCGGCGCGGCATTCATGCTGCTGGCGGCGCTGCTCATCTGGACCCAGAGCACCGCGCTGGTCGGGCTGTTTCTCGATCTCGACCATCCCGCCAACCAGCCGGTGGTCGAGTTCGCCGTGGCCTTTCTGGCCATCGCAGCCCTCTTCCAGTTGGCGGACGGTGCTCAGGTGATCGGCATGGGCGCGCTGCGCGGCCTGCGCGATACCCGCGTGCCCATGCTTTTGGCCCTGTTCGGCTACTGGGCGATCGGCTTTGTGTCCGCGCTCGTCCTCGCCTTTCCGCTCGGCCTCGGCGGGCAGGGCGTGTGGATCGGTCTGGCCGTGGCCCTGGCCGTCGTGGCCGGCCTCGTGGTCGGGCGCTTCCACTGGCGCGACCGCTTCCTGCCCGAGGCCGTATCGCAGCGCCGATGACGATGGGCCAAAGGCTGCGCGCCGATCAGTTGCTGGTCGAACGCGGTTTGGTCGAAAGCCGTACCCGGGCCCAGGCGCTGATCATGGCCGGGCAGGTCTTCAGCGGCACCCGCCGCGTCGACAAGCCCGGCTCGGCCCTGAAACGCGATGCCCCCCTCGAGATCAGGGGCCAGG
>CAZDBC010000302.1:0-4683 GCA_964503295.1 uncultured Kiloniellaceae bacterium
CTTCATCGACGAGATTGACGCGGTCGGCCGCCATCGCGGCGCCGGCCTGGGCGGCGGCAACGACGAGCGCGAGCAGACCCTGAACCAGCTTCTGGTCGAGATGGACGGCTTCGAGGCGAACGAGGGCGTGATCCTGATTGCCGCCACCAACCGGCCCGACGTGCTCGATCCGGCGCTGCTGCGTCCGGGCCGCTTCGACCGCCAGGTGGTGGTGCCCAATCCGGACGTGCTCGGCCGCGAGAAGATTCTCAAGGTGCACATGCGCAAGGTGCCGACGGCGCCCGACGTCGAGCCCAAGGTGATCGCCCGCGGCACGCCCGGCTTCTCCGGCGCCGACCTGGCCAACCTGGTCAACGAGGCAGCGCTCCTGGCCGCGCGCGCCGGCAAGCGCGTCGTTACCATGCACGACTTCGAAAACGCCAAGGACAAGGTGCTGATGGGCGCCGAGCGGCGTTCCATGGTGATGACGGACGAGGAAAAGGAGATGACCGCCTATCACGAGGCCGGTCACGCCCTGGTCGGGCTCTTCGTGCCCGGCAACGACCCGCTGCACAAGGTCACCATCATTCCGCGCGGGCGCGCGCTCGGCGTCACCATGAACCTGCCCGAGCGCGACCGCTACGGCTTCAAGTTCAAGGAGATCAACGCCAAGCTGGCGATGATGTTCGGCGGCCGGGTCGCGGAGGAACTTATCTACGGGCCCGAGAACGTCACCACCGGCGCCGGCAACGACATCCAGCAGGCGACCAACCTGGCGCGTTCCATGGTCACCGAATGGGGCATGAGCGAGAAGCTCGGGCCGCTGCGCTATAACGAGAACCAGGACGAGGTCTTCCTCGGCCACTCGGTCGCGCGCAGCCAGAGCATGTCCGAGGCGACCGCGCAGATCATCGACGAGGAGATCCGGCGCATCATCGAGGAGGCCGAGACCAAGGCGCGCGAGGTCCTGACCGAGCACATGGACGAGCTCCACGCGCTTGCCAAGGCGCTGCTCGAGTACGAGACCCTGAGCGGAAACGAGGTCCAGACGCTGCTGCGCGGCGAGCCCATCGATCGCCACGAGGAGCCGGCCCCCGGTCCGACTCCCGGTCGCCGCTCCTCGGTGCCGCCGAGCGGCAAGCCGGTCAAGGACGGCAAGGAGCCGCCGGGCGGCCTGGAGCCGGAACCGCAGCCCGGAAGCTGACCTTTTCCAGGTCAACCGGGCGCGGCGATGCGGTCCGCCGGCGACGACGAAAACAGAACCCCGCTTCGGCGCCTGCCGAGGCGGGGTTTCTCGTTTTGCCATCTTGGCCAACGCACCTTTGCAGTCGGCCCGGCGAAGGCTCTATAAGCGGCCGGTCATGGCCTCGCCCTCCGATTCACCCGCCGCCGTGCCCGCGGCCCGAAGATCCACCGCAGGCGGCGGCTGGCCACGGCTTGCCCTCAGGCCGCGCGCCCTTCTGGCGCCCGCCGAGGCCGCCGGCGCGGGCCTGCCGCTGGCCGGGGGGCCGCTGCGCTTTGCCGAGCTCGCTCTCTACCTGCGCCGCGCCCCGCGCGAGATCCGCACATGGCACGGGCCGCCTGAACAGGTGCTGGACCGTCTCGCCGGCGAGGCGCCCGCACTCGCCGCGGAGGGCCGGGCAGCGTTGGCGCGCCTGACCGCGGCGCGCCCATCCTTCGCCGGGCTGGATCTCGACCGGCCGCGGATCATGGGCATCCTCAACGTGACGCCGGACTCCTTTTCCGACGGCGGCGATCGCTTCGATCCGGGCCGCGCCGTTGCCGATGGCCTGGCGATGCTCGAGGCCGGTGCCGACCTGCTCGATGTCGGCGGCGAGTCGACCCGGCCGGGATCGGACCCGGTGCCGCCCGAGGAGGAACTGCGCCGCGTCCGGCCCGTAGTGCGCGGCCTGGTTGCCGCCGGTGCCGCCGTCTCGATCGACAGCCGCCGGGCCCGCGTCATGGACGCGGCCCTGGAGGCCGGCGCGGTCTTGGTCAACGACGTCACGGCCCTGACCGGAGATCCCGAGTCGCTGCCGCTGCTTGCCCGCTCGGGCGTGCCGGTGGTCCTGATGCACATGCAGGGCGAACCGCGCTCCATGCAGGCCGAACCCCGCTACGACGACGCTGCCCTCGACGTGCACGACTATCTGGCGGCGCGCATCGAGGTCTGCCTGGCCGCCGGCATCGAACGCGGGAATATCGCGGTCGACCCGGGGATCGGGTTCGGCAAGACCCTGGCGCACAACCTCGACCTGCTGGAGCGCCTGGCCCTGCTGCACGATCTGGGTTGCGCCGTTCTGCTCGGGGTCAGCCGCAAATCCTGGATCGCACGCCTGTCGGCGGGGGAGGCGCCCAAGCAGCGGCTCGCCGGCTCGCTTGCCGGCGCGCTCGCCGGCGTCGCCCGGGGGGCCCAGATCCTGCGCGTCCACGACGTCGCCGAGACGGCGCAGGCGCTTGCCGTCTGGCGCGCGATCGGCAGGGGGGCGTCGACGGAGGCCAGACCGGCTGAGTCTTAAGTCGTTTTGCGCAGTCCAGTCTGGCGCTGTAAAATATTCTTAGGATAAAGGGGCTATCAACTGCGGCGCGACCGAGCTCCGCGCCATCGGGGATTGTTGACCAGACAATGACACGCAAGCTGTTCGGCACCGACGGAATCCGCGGCACCGCCAACCTGGAGCCGATTACGGCGGAAACCGCGCTGGCCGTGGCGCGCGCCGCCGGCGCGACCTTCCTGCGCGGCGACCACCGCCACCTGGCGGTGATCGGCAAGGACACGCGCCTTTCCGGCTACATGCTGGAGCCGGCGATGACCGCCGGCTTCATCTCGGTCGGGATGGACGTCGTGCTGTTGGGGCCCTTGCCGACGCCGGCCGTCGGCATGCTGACCCGTTCCCTGCGCGCCGACATCGGCGTCATGATCTCGGCCTCGCACAACCCTTACGAGGACAATGGAATCAAGCTGTTCGGCCCGGACGGCTACAAGCTCTCCGACGAGGTCGAGGCCGAGATCGAAGCCCGGGTGGTGGCCGACGGCATCAACGACCGGGTTGCCAGCGACCGTCTGGGCCAGGCGCGCCGGCTCGACGACGCCCTGGGGCGCTACATCGAATTCGTGAAGTCGTCGTTCCCGCGGCAGCTGCGCCTCGACGGCCTCAAGGTGGTGGTCGACTGCGCCAACGGTGCCGCCTATCGCGTGGCGCCGCGCGTGCTTTACGAACTGGGTGCCGAGGTGGTTGCCATAGCCGACGAGCCCGACGGCTTCAACATCAACCGGGGCTGCGGCGCCGTCACGCCCTCCGCCATGCAGGAGGCGGTGATCGCCGAGGGCGCTGATCTGGGCCTCGCGCTCGACGGCGACGCCGACAGGGTGATCCTGGCCGACGAGAAGGGCCAGCTCATCGACGGCGATCAGGTCATGGCGCTGGTGGCGGATTCCTGGTGCGCCGACGGGCGCCTGCAGGGCGGTGCCGTCGTCTCCACGGTGATGTCCAACCTGGGGCTGGAGCGTTTCCTGGCAGGTCACGACCTCAGCCTCATCCGCACGCCGGTGGGCGACCGCTATGTGGTCGAGACCATGCGCCGGCAGGGCTGCAACGTCGGCGGCGAGCAGTCCGGACACATTGTGCTCAACGACTACACCACGACCGGCGACGGCCTGATCGCTGCCTTGCAGGTGTTGGCGGTGGTGGTTCAAAAAGGCCGGCCGGCGAGCGAGGTGACGCGCCTCTTCGATCCGCTGCCCCAGTTGCTGCGCAACGTCCGGGTCAACGGGGTCGACGCCCTCGAGGCGGCGGGCGTGCGCGCGGCGATCGCCGCCGGTGAGGCGCGGCTCGGGGCCGGCGGACGTCTCCTGATCCGCAAGTCGGGGACCGAGCCCGTGATCCGGGTCATGGCCGAAGGCGACGATGCCGCGCTGGTCGGCAGCGTGGTCGATGAGGTCGCCGCCTCGATCGCCGCCACGGGGAACTGAGGCACCGGTCGGTATTTCGCCTGCCCCTCCCGCGCCTGTCGCTCGCCGCCGCGCTCTGCTAAGAAGACGTCGGGGTTTGAGACGACGTTGCGTGCAGCAGAGAGGCGGTTCCCGATGAGCGGACGGGTCCTGATCGTCGCCGGCTCGGATTCCGGCGGCGGCGCCGGCATTCAGGCCGACATCAAGACCGTGACGGCGCTCGGCGGCTATGCCATGACGGCGATCACCGCGCTGACCGCCCAGAACACCCGCGGCGTCTTCGGCATCCATGCCGTTCCGCCCGACTTCATCCGCCAGCAGATGCGGCTGGTCCTGGAGGACATCGGGGCCGACGCGATCAAGACCGGCATGCTGCACAGCGCCGCGGTGATCGAGGCGGTGGTTGGCGAGCTCGCGGACTCAGCGCCGAGGATCCCGCTGGTCGTCGATCCGGTCATGGTCGCCCAGTCGGGCGACCGGCTGATCGATGCCGATGCGCTCGACAGCCTGAAGAGCCTGCTCGTGCCGCGCGCCACGGTCCTCACGCCCAACCTGCCGGAGGCCTCGCTCCTGCTTGGGCGCGAGGTCGCCGGGCCGGACGACATGGCGATGGCGGCCGGCGCGCTGCGCGATCTCGGGCCGCAGGCTGTGCTGCTCAAGGGCGGCCACCTGGCTGGCTCGACGCTGGTTGACGTGTTGGCGACGGCCGAGGGCGTTGAACGCTTCGAGCAGGCGCGCATCGAAACGCCGCA
>CAZDBC010000303.1:0-4673 GCA_964503295.1 uncultured Kiloniellaceae bacterium
CGGCAAACCGTCGGCATCGGTGTCGGTCGTGGGGCCATCGAGCGTGATGGTGTACCCCACCAGCTCCCTTGAGCGCGCCAGGATCGGCTCCGGCAAACCAAGCCGGCGATCGCATCAATGGTGGCTTGATAGTCGCCGCGCGGAGTTGCTATACGCCTCGAAGCGCGTGTCCGGCCATGATCGTCGAGGGCGATGGCCGCTATTTTGGTACCGCCGAGATCGATCCCCAGCCGCATCACGAGGTCGTCCGAATGTCCGCCGGGCGCCCTCCGCCGAAGCGGCGACCCCCGGATAATTCCTTACCAAAAATTAACTTTATAGGCTTAATGCTGTCCGCTGACTGGTGCAGCGCCATGGCTGCCGGGGGAGTGCCGAACCGATCGGCCGACGCTTCGGAACGGCGATTGTTATGGCCATGAGGCCCCAACAGGTGGCAGGGAGTTTTACGCGCGATGGCTGACCCATCCTTCTCCAGCAGCGGCCAGGCCGCCCTGCAGTCGAACCAGGACGAAAAGCCGGTCAAGACCGTTCTGGTGGTCGAAGACAATGACCTCAACATGAAGCTTTTCCACGACCTGCTCGAGGCTCACGGCTACAGCATTCTGCAGACCAAGGATGGCATGGAGGCCCTGCGTCTGGCCCGGGAACATCGTCCCGATCTGATCTTGATGGACATTCAGCTGCCCGAGGTCTCCGGCCTTGAGGTCACGAAGTGGATCAAGGAGGACGACAATCTGCGCGAGATCCCGGTGATCGCGGTGACCGCCTTCGCCATGAAGGGCGACGAGGAGAAGATCCGGGAAGGCGGCTGCGAGGCCTACATCGCCAAGCCGATCTCCGTCAGCAATTTCCTTGCCACCGTCGAGCGCTTCCTGAACTAGTCCAAACCGCGTTCGCCATGGTTCCGGAGCAGCGCCGGCATGTCCGCTCGCATCCTTATCGTTGACGACGTCCCGACCAACGTCAAGCTGCTGAAAATCAAGCTCGAGGCCGAGTACTTCGAGGTCTTGACCGCGAGCGACGGCCCGGCCGCCCTCGAAGCGGCCGTCGAGCAGTCGCCCGACGTCATTCTGCTCGACGTCATGATGCCCGAGATGGACGGCTTCGAGGTCTGTCGCAGGCTGAAGGCCGATCCGCGCACCACGCACATTCCCGTCGTCATGGTGACGGCGCTCAGCGACATGGAGAACCGGGTTCGCGGCCTTGAAGTGGGGGCCGACGATTTCCTGTCCAAGCCCTTGAACGATATCGCGCTTTTTGCCCGGGTGCGCTCGCTGGCCCGACTGAAGGTTATGATGGACGAGTTGCGCGTCCGCCAGGCCACGAACGGGCACTCCGACCTCGGCGAACAGGCGGGCGCGGCCGACGAGGAGGACCTGTCAGACGCCATGGTTCTGGTCGTCGAGCCGGAGGGCGCGCAGGCCGGCCAGCTGGTCTCGGCGCTCACCGAGACGGGTTATCGGGTCGAACAGGTTGCCGGCAGCGACGCCGCGCTTGCCCGGGCGGGCAGCGGCGACCACGACCTGATCATCGTTCCGCTCCATCTCGGCGATCAAGACGGACTCAGGTTGTCGTCCCAGCTCCGCTCGCAGGAGGGCAGTCGGCACACACCGATCCTCATGGTCCTGGACTCGCAGGACCTGCCGCGCCTGGCGAAGGGTCTGGAGCTGGGAGTCAACGACTACCTGATCGAACCCTTCGACGGCAACGAGCTGCGCGCACGCACGCGCACGCAGGTACGCCGTCGCCGCTATCACGAGCGTTTGCGCGACGTGCTCGAGCAGAGCGTCACCATGGCCTACACCGATGCCCTGACGGGCATCTACAATCGGCGCTATCTGAGCGCCCATCTGGACCGCAAGATCATGGAGATCGGCAGCCAGCACAAGCCGGTCTCCGTCCTTCTATTCGACATCGACCACTTCAAGCCGATCAACGACAAGATCGGCCACAGCGCGGGGGACGAGGTTCTCAAGCAGTTGGCGCGGCGCGTGACCGCTTGCCTGCGCGACTCCGACATGGTGGCGCGCTACGGTGGCGAGGAGTTCGTAGTCGTCCTGCCCAGCACCAAGGCGGAGGAGGCGCAGGGCGTGGCCGAACGGCTGCGTGCGCGGATCGCCGACGAGCCCTTCGCCGTGCCGGGCTCGGCCTCTCCGATCCGGGTCACCGTCTCGATCGGCCTGGCAACGACCGCGGATCCGGGCGAGGAGGCGGCGCAACTCCTGGCGCGGGCGGACGAAGCGCTCTATCGCGCCAAGGACGCCGGACGGGACCGGGTCGTCTCGGCCGATCTCGACCCGCCGCTGCGCGAGCGCGCGACCGCCGGCGCCTGAGCGGCGCGAGCCGCCGCGGCCTGCGTCAACGAAAAAGGCCGCCCTTTCGGACGGCCCTCTTGTTCGAAGCGCACGGCGCCGCCGCGCTCACTTCATCTTCGATTCCTTGAACAGGACGTGCTTGCGCGCGACCGGATCGTACTTGCGCATCTGCAGCTTCTCGGTCTGGGTTCGCGGGTTCTTCTTGGCCACGTAGAAATAGCCCGTGTCCGCTGTGCTCACCAACTTGATCAACTGGGTCGCCGGCTTCGCCATGGCGCTCTCCTCATCGAATGGGCCGTTGGGGCGCAGGCGCCCCCGACCGGCGGGACGATAGCCGCCGGCACGGCCGAGTCAAGGCGCTTTCTGCCACTCAGTGAAGGCCGGACGCGGCGGTCGACAGCTGTTCGGGGCTGGCCCCCGATGCCGTATCCGGCACGCTGCCGCGCGCCCGCGCAAAGAGGCCGGGGTCCTGCAGCAGCCGTTCGGCAACCTCAAGGTCGATGTCCTCGCTGCTCTCGCGCGGCGGGCAGTGGGCGCGGAAGCCGTCGATGCTCTCACTGTCGTCGGCAATCCGGCGCTGGCGCAGTTCCAGCGGCAGCGGCAGGGTACCGCGGCGCAGGTTGTCCAGCACGGCCTCGGTGCTCTCGACCTCGCCGCTGGTGCAGATATCCGGAAGGACTCCCCGGCGGTGCAGCGGATATCCGGACGGCGCATGAAAGCGCGCCCAGGTCAGGGTCAGCTCACCCTGGTTGGGGAGGCGCAGCACGGTCTGAACCGTACCCTTGCCGAAGGAGGCGCTGCCGACCACGACCGCGCGGCCGGCATCCTGGAGAGCGGCGGCCACGATCTCCGACGCCGAGGCGGAACTGCCGTTGATCAGGACGACCAGCGGACTGTTGTCGGTCAGGTCGCCGGCCTCGGCCTCGAAATACTGGTGGCTGTCCGGGTGACGCCCGTGGGTAGATACGATGCGGCCGCCGCCGATAAACAAGTCGGAGACGCCCACGGCCTGGTCGAGCAGGCCGCCCGGATTGCTGCGCAGGTCGATGATGTAGCCCTGCAATGCCGGGCCGATGTCCTGCTTTGCCTGCTTGATCTTTTCGCGCAGGCTGCGGGTCGTATTCTGATTGAAGCCGGAAATCCGCAGCAGGGCCAAGTCGCCGCGGCGCTCGTACTTGACGGTCTGGGGAACGATGTGGCTGCGGGTCACCACGACTGAGCGGTTCGCGACCTCGTCCTCGCGTTCCAGGGTCAGGCGGACCTGGCTCTGAACCGGCCCGCGCAACCGCTTGACCACGTCGCGCTGCGACAGGCCCGCGGTCGGTTCGCCGTCGATCTCCACGATGACGTCTTCCTCGCGCAGGCCGGCGGCCTGGGCCGGGGTATCGTCCATGACCGAAAGGATCAGGACGCCGTCCTCGATCAAGCGGATCCGCACCCCGATGCCGCCAAAGCCGTCACGGCTGGCGCGGTTCTCGCGCGCCTCTTCCCAGCCCGCATAACGCGAGAAGCTATCCAGCCGGCCGATTATTCCGTCGAACACGGCCTCGTAAAGCTCTTCGGCCTCGGCCTGATCGAGTTCGCGCGAGCGTGTGCGGCTGACCGAGATCATCTCGGCGGTCAGCGCACCCCAGCGATCCGCATCGAGACGCTCCGGGCGGGCATAGACGGCGGCCGGCGTGCCATTGAAGGTCAGGCGAAGCTGACCCCGGGCCTCGTCAACGTCGAGCGCCGGATCTATGGTCGAAAGACTGTCCAGGCCGGCGATTGCCAGATCCGAGACCGCGACCTCGTCGATGTAGATTTCCGAGACGTCCTGAAAGCCGACGGAGAAAAGGCGGGTGGCCCGCTCCTGGTCATAGGCGACGGGTGCCGTGCTGTCCTGGCTGGCGCAGGCGACCAGCAGAAAGGCGACAGCCACCGCAGCCCAGCGGCGTGCTCCCGTTCGAGACGCCCGACCAGGGGTCGCCCGCGCCTCGGACCATGTCCTTTGCCCCGTCACGTTCGTCGCCCCTTCGCCTCCGAACACCGGCCCACCCGAGGCTCCATCTGAGCCGCCATTAAGATTGCTTATCAAGGCCTTGTCACGGGCATTCTTGTCAACGGCGCAAACCGATCCTGCCGGGCGGCGGCTGGGGACCGCTCGGGGCACCGCCGCTTCCAAGTGTGATTAGACTGCAGCCTTCGTCAAGGAGTCGTTAACCCGACGTGGGCCGGCGTCGGGCCTAGCGCCGGCGGCCGCGCCCCTTGGTCCGGCCGGACGAAGGGGCGCTTCGGCCGCGCGCTGGCTTGCTGGCGGCCGCCGCTCGCCGTGTGTCCCCGTCGTCCCCGGCTTCGTCTTCCGCCAACTGGAGCAGC
>CAZDBC010000304.1:0-4673 GCA_964503295.1 uncultured Kiloniellaceae bacterium
GAACGACAGGTGGCGGGCCGCGGCCTCGAAGGCGCGCAGGGCGTTGAGGGAGGGCAGTTCACGGGCCATGGCGGCGGGCTGGCCTCCAGCATGTATCTGAGAAAATCTAATGCGATTCGTAAATATCATCGTTTGTGCGGCGAGGCAATCCGCGCCATTTTCCAGACCAAGAGGGTAGTGGCGGATTACTAATCTTTTACCGTTTCGATCCGCATTTGTGCCCAGACGGCAAGGATGGAAGCCATGACCAGCAGATCGTTGAACCTGTCAGGACGCCGTTACCGGACCGCCTCCCCGGTCGCCCGAGGGGCAACGAAGAGCCTGTTCGCGCGCCTGGGCGCGGCGCTGGCCGGCCTGTTCGACCTGCTTCTGCTCTGGCAGGAGCGCAGCGCCCAGCGCATCCGGCTGGGGCAGCTCGACGACCGGCTCCTGCGCGACATGGGACTGGACCGCGACAGCGTGGTGCGCGAGGTGCGCAAACCTTTCTGGCAGGCCTGAGAAAAAACGGGCCACGACCGACCTGCGCGAAGGGGCGGCGCCGCCGCCCCGCTTCGCCCGTCTCGGAGCGCTGCACCGGCCGGCGCCGGCTCAGGGCATGAACTGCTCCTTCACCACGCGCTCCTGGAGGTCGTGGTCGGGGTCGAACAGAAGGTGGAGGACGTTGTCCTGGTCCTCGCGGACCACCACTTCGGCGACGTCGCGGACCTCGGTGAAATCGGCCGTCGCGCTGACCGGGCGCTTCTCGGCCTCCAGCACCTGGAAGGTGACGACCGCACGGCTCGGCAGCAGTGCGCCGCGCCAGCGCCGCGGGCGGAACGCGCTGATCGGGGTCAGGCACAGCAGTTCGACCTCGATCGGCACGATCGGGCCGTGAGCGGAGAGGTTGTAGGCGGTGCTGCCCGCCGGAGTCGACACCAGGATCCCGTCGCACACCAGTTCGTCCATGCGCAGCACGCCGTCGATGTAGATTCGAATCTTTGCCGCCTGCCGGCTTTCGCGCAGCAGCGAGACCTCGTTGATCGCCAGCGCGGTCTGCGTCTCGCCGGACACCGTGATCGCCTGCATGTGGAGCGGGCGCAAGGTGACTCGCCGCGCCGCGGCCAGCCGTTCCGGCAGGTCCTCCTCGTCGTACTGGTTCATCAGGAAGCCGATGGTGCCGCAATTCATGCCGTAAATCGGCCGGTCGCGCGCCAGATATTTGTGCAGGGTCTCGAGCATGAAGCCGTCGCCGCCGAGCGCGACGATGACGTCGGCCCGCTCCGGGGGCACGCTCGGGTAGCGGTCGCGCAGGCGCTGCAGGGCCTGCTGCGCGGCTTCGTTGTCGGTCGCAACGAAGGCGACGGTCGGTTGAATCATGTGCGATGCCCCCTCGGTCCCGGCCGGGCTGTGCGGCCGGGGGCGCACTATAGCGTTTGAGCGAAGATTGTCAGGCGCCGTGCCGGCGCCGTGCCGCCGTGAGCAGCGGCGCCCGTTGCCTTCGGCCGGGCGATACAGCAGTCTGGCGCCGCCGACCAGCTGACCAGGAGTGTGCCCGCATGACCGTCTCGCCGAAGTTGTCCGTCCTTATCCCGATCGCCATGGCAGTGGCGCTGGCCGCCGCCCCCGTGCGCGCCGACGAACCGGTGCCGATTCCCGACGAAGATCGCCACGCTGGCTACTACTACCCCAACCCGAGCTACGAGGTTTACGGAGCGCGCACCGATTCACTGCCAAACGTCGACCGGGCCCAGCGGATCGGCTTCGTAACGGGGATCACCAACCAGATGCTGGCACGTCCCTTTCCGCCGACGGCGGCGATCTTCGCCAAAGGCACAGAAGGCGAAAAACTGATCATCACCGCGCTCGAGGACGGCCGCATCGACACCATCTATCGGGCGCGGGCGATCCTGGCAAACATGACGGCCGTGGCGCGGGTGCTGCCGATCTTCGAGGAGATGGGGGTGCAGGACAGCTTCACCTTCTTCGAGCTGGCCAAGCTGCTCGGCTTCGAGCAGATCACCATCACCAACGGCCGCGAGTTCGCCCACCAGATCATCCTGCAGTGAGCGGCCCGGGGCCCGCTGCCGCCCACGCTGCTGGACCGGAGCTCCCGGCGCTCGGGGAGCGGGTTCAGGCGGCCTTGCGCGCCGCGACCTGTTCGGCGAGCAGGCACAGCAGCTCGAACATCATGGTGACGCCGACGACGGCGGTGTTGCCGCTCGGGTCGAAGGGCGGTGAGACCTCGACGACGTCGGCGCCGACCAGGTCGAGCCCGCGCAGGCCGCGCACCAGGCGCTGCGCCTCGCGGCTGGTCAGGCCGCCGATCTCCGGCGTGCCGGTGCCCGGCGCGAAGGCCGGGTCGAGGCAATCGATGTCGAAGGTGACGTAGGTCGGGCCGTCGCCGACCACCCGGCGCGCCTCTTCGATCACGCCCGCGACGCCGAGGTCGCAGACCTCCTCGATTGAGATGATGCGGATCCCCTGCTCAGCGCCCCAGTCGTTGTCGGGGCCGGCGAAGAGCGAGCCGCGGATGCCGATCTGGACCATGCGCCCGGGGTCGAGCAGGCCCTCCTCGATGGCGCGGCGGAAGGGCGTGCCGTGGGTATAGCGCGAGTCGCCGAAGTATTTGTCCCAGGTGTCGCCGTGGGCGTCGAACTGCACGAGGCCGAGCGGGCGCTCGGCCGCGAGGGCGCGCAGCACCGGCAGCGAGATCAGATGGTCGCCGCCGGCAGTCAGCGGCACGATGCCGGCGGCGCGGACCCGCCGGTAGAAGGCCTCGATCCGGTTCAGGCTGTCCTCCGGATCGATCGGGTTGACCGGCGTGTCGCCGAGGTCGCAGCAGTTGGCCAGTTCGTAAGGCACGACCCTGCTCTGGGGGTGCTGGTTGCGCATCAGGGTCGAGACGTCGCGCATCTGGCGCGGCCCGTGGCGCGCGCCGGCCCGGTTGGTGGTCCCGCCGTCCCAGGGCACGCCGATCAGGCCGATGTCGACCCGCCCCTCGGCCTCTTCCGGCGCCAGGTAGGGCAGGCGCATGAAGGTGGCGAGGCCGGCGAAGCGCGGCAGCACGTTGCCCGACAGCGGCTGGAAGGAATGGGTCTGGTCCGACATGGGCGGTGCCTCCGTTCGCGCGCCTTCTTGTCCGGCCATGCGCGGCCGGCGACGCGGTCTTGCTGGTCGCTGGCGCCCGAGGATCGGGAACGCGGCGACAGCGCATCACGGAAGCGCACCGCGGGGCAAGACCTCTTCCCCGCCCGTGCGGGGAAGGGGAGGGAAGGGTCAAGGCTTCTTGCGCCCCGTGATCATCGCTGCGACCAGGTTCTCCCGATGGAGCAGGCTCGACAGGACGACGCCGCCGACATGGATGACGACGAGCACCAGGGTGACGTTCGCGAACCCCTCGTGCAGATCCTCGAAGGCGTGGCCGCCGTAGAGTGTGAGCACGCCGCTCGCCGCGGTTCCGAGAACGGCAGCCAGCAGGGCCACGATCATGGCTCCGCCCGCCGGATTGTGTCCGACGTAGCGCCGTGCCCGGCCCAGGGCCAGATCCTTGAGGTAAGACGCGAATTCGCGGGGGGGCGGCACGAAGTCGCCGAAACGGGCGTGGCGCGTGCCGACCAAGCCCCAAAGGGCACGCGCGCCGACGATCGCGAGCGCGGCATAGCCCGCCACAAGATGCAGCTTCTCGACGGACTCGCCGCTCGCGTAGGCGAGCGAAAAGGCGGCCGCCAGGGACCAGTGCAGGACCCGCACGAGCGGGTCCCACACCTTGACCATGCGGGAGCGCGCATCGCCGCGGCGCTGGGCGCTCCATTCCGCGGCCATCAGTCGTCGTCCTCCTCGCCGATGACCTTTCCGGTCTGCGTGTCGACGTAGAGCTCGCGCCAACGCCCGTTCCGGTCGCGCGCCTTGACCTCGTAACGCGCGCCTTCACGCTCGACCTCGCGAATGTCGTCGTAGCCCTGGCCGGCCAGCTCCCGGAGCAGCTCGCTCATGGACATGGCTTCGCCGGGAGCGGTCGCGCCATAATTGCCTCCGTCGTCGCCGGAGGCGAGACGAAGCGGACCCGCCGGGGAGCCGATCGCGTCGGGCCCCGCGACCGCGATGCCGCCTGTCGCCAGCGAGCCGAGCAGAAGCGCACCGGCGATGATCTTCGGAAAGCTCATGTCTATTCTCCTTATGTGACCCGAGGACAACGGAATGCCGGGACCATAGGGAAAGCCGCCTGAACCGCGTTTGAATGCGTCGTTCATCTCCCGTTCAGGTGCCGATACCCATATGTTGGCTGTGATGAGACTGCTCGGTTACTCGAATCTGCTGTCGCTTCTGCTCGTATGCGGGTTGGGGTGGGGAGGCGCGAACGCCGATTCCGACGACGATCACGAGCGGGCCCGGCGGGCCTTCGAGGCCGGCGAGATCGTGTCGCTCGCCCGCGTCCTGGAAGCCGTCGAGCGAAACTTCGATGGCCAAGTGCTCGAGGTGGAATTGGAGGACGAGGAGCGCAGGTTCGTCTACGAGGTCAAGCTCCTCGCGCCCGGCGGGGAGATCCTCGAGCTGTTGTTCGACGCCCGCGATGCTGCACTGCTGCGCGTAGAGGGCAGGCGCCACGGCCGGAAGGACGGGGGCGCCGCGGAGGAGCACGACGACTGATGCGCGTGCTGGTCGTGGAGGACGATAGCGCTCTGCGCGCCCAACTC
>CAZDBC010000305.1:0-4667 GCA_964503295.1 uncultured Kiloniellaceae bacterium
GAGGATGGCGCCGATGTCGTAGTCCTTCGGCGTGTAGACGGCGGCGACGCCCGCAGCGCGCAGGGCGGCCGCGTCGTCGGGCGGGATGATGCCGCCGACGACCAGCGGCACCTCGCCGATGCCGGCGGCACGCATGCGCTCCAGAACCTCGGTGACCAGCGGCACGTGGGAGCCGGACAGCACCGACAGGCCGACCACGTGCACGCCCTCCTCGACCGCCGCGTTGACGATCTGCGCCGGCGTCAGGCGGATGCCCTCGTAGACCACCTCGAAGCCGGCGTCGCGCGCGCGCACGGCGATCTGTTCGGCGCCGTTGGAATGGCCGTCGAGGCCGGGCTTGCCGACCAGCATCTTGATGCGCCGGCCGAGCCGCTCGGACAGTCCCTCGACGCGCCCGCGCAGCGCGGCCAGCTGGTCCGCGGCGACCGGCCGCGCCTTGCCGACGCCGGTCGGCGCCCGGTACTCGCCGAAGACGGCGCGCAGGCGCGCGCCCCACTCGCCGGTGGTAACCCCGGCATGGGCGCAGGCGATCGAGGGCGGCATGATGTTGGCGCCGGAACGCGCCGCCGCTTCCAGCTCGTCGAGCGCGGACTCGACGGCGCGCGCGTCGCGCTGGCCGCGCCAAGCCTCCAGCGCCGCCGTCTGGGCCGCCTCGGCCTGCGGATCGGGTGCCATAAAGCCGCCGTCGCCGCCGGCGGTCAGCGGCGAGGGCTCGCTCTCGGTGAAGGCGTTGACGCCGACCACGATCTGCTCGCCGCGCTCGATCGCGGCCAGGCGGCGCGCGTTGCTCTCGACCAGGCGCTGTTTCATGTAGGCGTTCTCGACCGCGGCGACGGCGCCGCCCATGGCGTCGATGCGCGCCAGCTCGGCGCGCGCCTGCTCGACCAGCTCGGCGACCCTGGCCTCGATCACGGTCGAGCCGTTGAAGATGTCGTCGTACTCCAGCAGGTCGGTCTCGTGAGCGACGATCTGCTGCAGGCGCAGCGACCACTGCTGGTCCCAGGGGCGCGGCAGGCCGAGCGCCTCGTTCCAGGCTGGCAGCTGGACGGCGCGGGCGCGCGCGTCCTTGGACAGCACGACGGCCAGCATCTCGAGCAGGATGCGGTAGACGTTGTTCTCCGGCTGCTGCTCGGTCAGGCCGAGCGAGTTGACCTGTACCCCGTAGCGGAAGCGGCGGAAGCGCTCTTCCTCGACGCCGTAGCGCTCCTGGCAGATCTCGTCCCACAGCCGCGCGAAGGCGCGCATCTTGCACATCTCGGTGACGAAGCGCAGGCCGGCGTTGACGAAGAAGGAGATGCGCCCGACCACGCGCGGCAGGTCCTCGGGTGGCACCTGGCCGCCGTCGCGCAGGGCGTCGAGCACCGCGGTCGCGGTCGCCAGGGCGTAGGCCAGCTCCTGCTCCGGCGTCGCGCCGGCCTCCTGCAGGTGGTAGGAGCAGACGTTGATCGGGTTCCACTTGGGAACCTCGCGGTAGGTGAAGGCGATAACGTCGGTGGTCAGGCGCAGCGAGGCGGCCGGCGGGAAGATGTAGGTGCCGCGGCTGAGGTATTCCTTGACGATGTCGTTCTGGGTGGTGCCGGTCAGGGCCTCGCGCGCGACGCCCTGGCGCTCTGCGCAGGCAATGTAGAGCGCGAGCAGCCAGGGCGCGGTGGCGTTGATCGTCATGGAGGTGTTCATGCGGTCGAGCGGGATGGCCTCGAACAGCGCCTCCATGTCGCCCAGATGGCTGACCGGCACGCCGACCTTGCCGACCTCGCCGCGCGCCAACGCGTGGTCGGCGTCGTAGCCGGTCTGGGTCGGCAGGTCGAAGGCCACCGAGAGGCCGGTCTGGCCCTTGGCCAGGTTGCGCCGGTAGAGCGCGTTGGAGGCGGCCGCGGTCGAGTGGCCGGCGTAGGTGCGGATCAGCCAGGGCCGGTCGCGGCCGCCGGGCGCCGCGGCCTCCGTCTGCGTGCTGCGCTGCAACTCCTTGGAACCGCTCATTTCAGGTCTCCCTGATGGGGCCGGACCACCGCTTCGTTCCATTCGCTCGCCCGAACTAGACATAAAATTACAATTAGTTCGAGGCAAACGTAAAATACTTCTGATTTGTGCATTGCAAAAAAGCCGAGCCCCCGCTAAGAGTCAGGGCCAAAGCCACCGGGCAGGGCAGCGCCCGGGGCCGGCCGGGGATCCCGTCGGCGCGGCGATCGGTCAGTCCGGCGCGCGCGTTCGGTCCCCAGACGACGCGAAAGGAGCCGAGCATGAGCGAGACCGCCGTCGCCGACGATCTGCTGACCAGCCAGCCCAAGAAGGACCTGTACGAGGTCGGCGAAATTCCGCCGCTCGGCCATGTGCCGAAGCAGATGTACGCCTGGGTCATCCGGCGCGAGCGCCACGGCGAGCCCGAGCAGGCGATGCAGGTCGAGGTCGTCGACACGCCCGAACTCGACAGCCACGACGTGCTGATCCTGGTGATGGCCGCCGGGGTCAACTACAACGGCGTCTGGGCCGGCCTCGGCAAGCCGATCTCGCCGTTCGACGTGCACAAGGCCGAATACCACATCGCCGGTTCCGACGCCGCGGGCATCGTCTACGCGGTCGGCTCCAAGGTGAAGCGCTTCAAGGTCGGCGACGAGGTGGTGGTCCACTGCAACCAGGACGACGGCGACGACGAGGAGTGCAACGGCGGCGACCCCATGTTCTCGCCGTCGCAGCGGATCTGGGGCTACGAGACGCCGGACGGCTCCTTCGCCCAGTTCGCGCGCGTGCAGGACCGCCAGCTCATGGCGCGCCCCCGGCACCTGACCTGGGAGGAGAGCGCCTGCTACACCCTGACCCTCGCCACCGCGTACCGCATGCTGTTCGGCCACCGGCCGCACATCCTGCGCCCCGGCCACAACGTGCTGGTGTGGGGTGCCTCGGGCGGGCTCGGTTCGATGGCGATCCAACTCATCGCGACCGCCGGCGCCAATGCGATCGGCGTGATCTCCGACGAAAGCAAGCGCGACTTCGTCATGCAGCTCGGCGCCAAGGGCGTGATCAACCGCAAGGACTTCAACTGCTGGGGCCGCCTGCCCGAAGTCAACGACCGCGACGGCTACGGCGACTACATGAAGGAGTGCCGCAAGTTCGGCAAGGCGATCTGGGAGATCACCGGCAAGGGCAACGACGTCGATTTCGTGTTCGAGCACCCGGGCGAGCAGACCTTCCCGGTGTCCTGCTTCGTGGTCAAGCGCGGCGGCATGGTGGTGTTCTGCGCCGGCACCACCGGCTACAACCTGACCATGGACGCGCGCTTCGTGTGGATGCGCCAGAAGCGCATCCAGGGCAGCCACTTCGCCAACCTGCTGCAGGCCTCGCAAGCCAACCACTTGGTCGTCGAGCGGCGCATCGACCCCTGCATGTCGGAAGTCTTCGGCTGGCGCGACATTCCGCGTGCCCACACCAAGATGCTGCGCAACCAGCACAAGCCGGGCAACATGGCGGTGCTGGTCTCGGCCAAGCGGCCCGGCCTGCGCACAATCGAGGACGCGATCGAGGCCGGCCTCGAAGGCTAGGGCCCGGCGCAGCACCTCAACAACGAGGAGCGGCCATGAGCCAGACTGCCCACGCCACGCCCGCGCCGGACGTGCGCCTGCCGATCGACGCGCTCCTGCCGACCTGCCGGCAGGCGCTGGAGGCGGCCGAGCGCCTGGCCGAGGCGGCCCGGCGCGGCGTCGCCGAACGGGTCGCGCCGGGCGGGCGCATCGACGCGGGCCTGATCGAGCGCGAGCAGTTCGCCGCCCACGGCTACGCCTGGCTCGCGACCTACCTGGAGGCCCTGCGCCAGATGCTGCACTGGGCCGAGCGGCTGGAGGGCGAAGGCCGCCTGGGCGAGCTCGAGGGCCTGCTGCTGCAGGCCGCCTTCGGCGAGTACCTGCAGCAGATGAGCGGCGGCATCGCCATGAGCCAAGTCGAGGTCGCCCGGCCCGGCGACTTCGGCGTCGACGACGAGGCGCTGGAGGCCTTCCACTCGCCCGCGGTGCAGGCGCTCGGCGCGCGCGGCAACAGCGCCGCCGTGCGCCAGCGCATCGCCGGCCTGCTCGAGGCGGGCTGGGACTCGCGCGACTTCGGCGCCCCGGCGCTCGGCGACGAGATGCTCGACATGGTGCGCGACCAGTTCGCCCGCCTCGCCGACGAGCATAGCGAGGCGGCGCACCGCTGGCATCTGGAGGACACGCTGATCCCCCTCGAGGTGATCGAGCAGCTCGCCGGGCTCGGCGTTTTCGGCCTGACCGTGCCCGAGGACTTCGGCGGCTCGGGCCTCGGCAAGGCCGCCATGTGCGTGGTCACCGAGGAGCTGTCGCGCGGCTACATCGGGCTCGGCTCGCTCGGCACGCGTTCGGAGATCGCCGCCGAGCTGATCCGCCTGGGCGGCACCGAGGAGCAGAAGCGGCGCTGGCTGCCCGGCATCGCCGCCGGCGAGATCCTGCCGACCGCGGTCTTCACCGAGCCCAACACCGGCTCGGACCTCGGCGCCTTGCGCACGCGCGCGGTGCGCGAGGGCGACCACTACCTGATCACCGGCAACAAGACCTGGATCACCCACGCCGCGCGCAGCGATGTCATGACATTGCTCGCGCGCACCGACCCGGACGAGCCGGGATACAGGGGCCTTTCCATGTTCATCGCCGAAAAGCCGCGCGGCA
>CAZDBC010000306.1:0-4648 GCA_964503295.1 uncultured Kiloniellaceae bacterium
ATGCCGGCGCACTGAGTGCCGCGACCGCGACCATCGGGCCGATCATCCCGCCCAGCATTCTGATGGTCATCTATGCCATCTCCGACAGCCGCGTGTCGGTTGCCGGCATCTTCCTTGCCGGGGTGGTACCCGGCGTGCTGCTTGGGGCCGCGCTGGCCTGCGCCAACCATGTCATTTCGACCCGGCGCGGCTACCGCGCGGGCAGCGAGCGCCCCAGTTCGGGCCAGCTCGGCCGCAGCTTCGTCGGTGCGCTGCCGGCGCTGCTCATGCCGGCGATCATTCTCGGCGGCATCCTGGGCGGCGTCTTCACGCCGACTGAGGCGGGCGCGGTCGCCGTGGCCTACGCCCTGCTCTACGGCCTCGTCGCGCGCAAGCTCGATGCGAAGGAGATCGGTGCCACCTTCGTGCGTGCCGGCGTGATCACCTCTTCGGTCCTGCTGATCGTCGCCATGGCCGCGATCTTCGCCTGGCTGATCACGGTGCTGCAGATCCCGCAGTCGCTGGCGCAGTTCATCGCCGGCATGACCGACGACCGGCTGGTCGCCCTGTTTCTGCTGGCAGGCTTCGCACTCCTGTGCGGGCTGTTCATCGACACCCTGCCGGCGCTGATCATTCTCGTGCCGATCCTCGGGCCGATCGCGCAGCACTTCGGCATCGATCCGCTTCAGTTCGCCATGATGCTGGTGCTCAACCTGACCATCGGCATGGTCACGCCGCCGGTCGGTCCGGTCCTCTTCGTGATCTCGACCGTCGGGCGCATCCGTCTGGAGACGCTCGCCCGCGCCATTCTGCCGTTGCTCGCGGCCGAACTGGTCGTGCTTCTGCTGGTGATCCTGTTTCCGGCGATCAGCACGGCCCTGCCCAGATCCCTGGGTTTTGCAAACTGACAAGCTGGAGGACAACGCCATGAGAATCAGAAAGGTGACATTGACGGCACTGGCCACCCTGGCCCTTGCCCTGCCGGGCGCGGCCCAGGCCGCCAAGGCGCTCAAGTACGCCCACTTCCAGTCGGCCGATCTCAGCTCGCCCAAGCATGCCGCCGCGCTCGCCTTCGAGGGCTGCCTGGAGTCGAAGACGTCCGGTTCGATCGACGTCCAGATCTTCCCGGCCAGCCAGCTCGGCGGCGGCCCCGAGGTCATGGAAGGTCTGCAGCTCGGCACGATCGAGCTCGGCGTCGTGCACGACGGTCCGATCTCGGCCGTCTACAAGCCTTTCGCCGTTTTTGCCCTGCCCTATCTGTTCGACGACCAGGCCATGGCCTGGGCCGTGGTCGACGGACCGTTCGGCGAGGAGATGGCGGCTGACATGCTGGACAAGACCGGCATCCGCCTGCTCGCCATGGCCGACAACGGCGTGCGCAACTTCACCAATTCCAAGCGGCCGATCGAGGCTCCCGAGGACATGGAAGGACTCAAGATGCGCGTCATGACCGCGCCGGTCTGGGTCCGGCTGGTCGAGTCGCTGGGCGCCAGCGCGACGCCCGTTCCGTGGCCCGAGCTGCCCGGCGCCTTGCAGCAGGGCGTCGTCGACGGGCAGGAGAACGGCGTCACCAACATCCTGAACGCCAGCCTCTACCAGCATCAGAAGTACGTCTCGCTCGACGGCCACGTCTTCTCCTGGCACGCTTACATGATGAACGGCGACTTCTACGATTCGCTGACCGACGCCGAACGGACCGCAGTCGAGCAGTGCGTCGAGATCGCCCAGACGATTCATCGCGGCATGACCGCCGCCCAGGACGCCAATGCGGCAACCATTCTGGCGGAAAAGGGTCTCGAGGTGACGCCGCTCACGCCCGAGCAGAAAGCGCAGTTCCGCGAGCTTGCGCAACCGGCCGTACGGAGCTGGATCGTCGAGCAGATCGGCAAGGAATGGCCGAACAAGCTCGACGCCGCGGTGGCCGCCTACCGCGACCGCTGAGCGCCGGCGCGCTCGGACTTGAAGGGAGGCGGCGCCCCATGGCACCGAGCGGCATGACCGTGGCCGTTCTCGAGCCCGGCTACCGGGACTACGAGATCGAGCGGTCGATCCTGGCCGAGGCCGATGCCGAGTTGGTGCCGGTGCCGCCGGAACGGGACACCGCCGCCTCCCTCTCCGAACTCGATCCGGTCGCGATCCTGGTGCGCGAGCGTGAGGTCTCGGCCGCGCATCTGGCCGCGGCGGGAAAGCTCAAGGCGATCGTCCGCTACGGCGTCGGGGTCGACAACATCGATCTCGAGGCGGCGCGACGGCGTCGCATCTACGTCGCCAACGTGCCTGATTACGGCGCCGACGAGGTCAGCGACCATGCCCTCGCACTCTATCTCGCGGTGGCACGACGCATCGTCTCGCGCGACCGTCAAGTGCGCGAAGGTCAGTGGAATCTCGGCCAGGCCGAGCCGATCCATCCCGCCCGCGGCGCGACGCTCGGCATCGTCGGCTTCGGCCGCATCGCGCGGCGGGCACTCGAGAAGTTCCGCGTGCTCGGCTTCGCGCGCGTTCTGGTCGCCGATCCGGGACTTACTGCCGAGGAGGCTGCGGGGCACGGCGTCGACCTCGCCGATCTCGACCGACTGTGCGAGGAGGCCGACGCCATTACCCTGCACCTGCCCCTCACCGCAGCCAACCGGAACCTGATCGATGGCCGACGGCTCGGCCTGATGAAGTCCAACTGCGTGCTGATCAACACCGCGCGCGGCGGATTGATCGACGAGGAGGCGCTGGCCGCAGCGCTGCGTGCCGGCCGCCTGTTCGGCGCCGGACTCGACGTCTTCGCAAACGAACCGCCGAACAGCGGCGATCCGCTCTTTGCCTGTTCCAACCTCGTGGTGACGGACCACATGGCCTGGTATTCGGAAAGCTCCGTCGCCGAACTCCAGCGAAAGGCGGCCGAGGAGGTTCAGCGCGTCCTCCGGGGCGAGCCGCCGCGCGCCTGGGTCAATGCCTGGAGCGGAACGGCAGCATCATGAACCCGCAACAGACGCTCGAGCATCTCGCGAACGCCCGCGTGATCCCTGTGCTGCGAACGACGGAGACGCGGACCGCCCGGGCCGCCGCCTTCGGTGTGCTCGACGCCGGCTTCCTGACGGTCGAGCTGACCCTCTCCATTCCGGACTGCGCGGCTCTGATCGCGGAGCTGAAGGCGGAGGGCTACGCGTCGATCGGCGCCGGGACAGTCCTGAGCACCAACGACTGCGAACGCGTACTCGACGCGGGCGCGGACTACGTGGTTTCTCCTTGTGCCGTGCCGGGCCTGATCGAGATCTGCCGCGACCGCGGCGTCGCTTACCTGGCCGGCGCCATGACGCCGAGCGAGGTTCTCGCGCAACACCGCGCAGGGGCGACCGCAGTCAAACTGTTTCCGGCCCGCGCCGCCGGGGGACCGGCCTGCCTGCGCGCCATCAAGAGCGTCTTTCCTGACGTTCCTCTCGTCCCCACGGGCGGAATCGCCTGCGCCGAGGCCGCCGACTACTTGGCCGCCGGCGCGCTCGCCGTGGGCATGGGCAGCGAACTACTGCCGCAAGAAGTCGTCGCGCGCGGTGCGCGCCTGGAGATCGCCGAAGGCGCGCGCCGCCTGCTCAAGACCTGGTCCGCAGCCTGGACCCTCAAGACGAAGAAGGAGACAAGCAATGTCCAGTGACCTGATCGCCCGCTTCCGGAAGGTTGCAATCGCATCGGTGGCCGATGCCGTGGACAAGGTCGCGGGCCGCACAGGCTACCTCGACCACGAGATCAAGCCGCGCATCAACGACAGGAAGATCGTCGGGCCGGCCGTCACCGTCCTGGAGGGTCCGACCGACGAGTTCGTCCCGCCGCAGCACGCGCTCGACGCGATCGACGAGGCCGACGCCGGCAGCGTCATCGTCATCGCCATCAATGGCGAAGCGAACGTCGCGGTCTGGGGCGGTATCATGACTGCGGGCGCCGTCGCCAACAAACACGAGGCCGCGGTGCTCGACGGCGGAGTGCGCGATCTGACCGAGATCAAGCGCGACTACGACTTCCCCGTGTTCGCCCGCTCGGTTTCGCCCGGCACGACGCTCGGCCGGCACAAGACGCTCGCCTCTGGCGTGCCCGTGCCTTTGGGCAAGGTGATCGTGCATCCCGGCGATATCATCATCGGAGACATCGACGGCGTCGTCGTGGTGCCGCATCAGCACGCCGAGGCCATCGTGGAGATGGCCGAGGACATCGACAAGCGCGAAGCCGAGCAGGCGAAACTGATCGTCGAGGCCGGCTCCCTGCGCCAAGGCCTCGCCAAGTACGGCCGGATCTGACCGTCGTTGGCCAGCGTGACATGCCCCAGGACAGGAGAACCATGACCCAGAGCAGCCGGCCGGATATCGTGTGCCTGGGCGAGCCGCTGCTCGAATTCAACCAGAGCAAAGAGGACGGCCGCTACCTGCCGGGCCACGGCGGCGACACCTCGAACGCGGCGATCGCCGCGGCGCGTGCCGGCGCGCGCGTGGGCTATGTCACCCATCTCGGCGCCGACGACTTCGGCGAGTCGTTCATCAGGCTGTGGGATGCCGAAGGCGTCGACCGCTCGCGCGTGAGGCGGGATCCGTCCGCCCACACCGGCATCTACTTCGTCAGCCACGGGGCGGAGGGGCACAGCTTCTCCTACCTCAGGGCCGGGTCGGCGGCGAGCCGGATTGGTCCGGACGAC
>CAZDBC010000307.1:0-4647 GCA_964503295.1 uncultured Kiloniellaceae bacterium
CAAGTCCGGTACCCGCAAGGAGGAGCTGCTGGTCGATAAGGGCACCCTGTCGAAGATGTGGGTGCTGCGCCGCATCCTGATGCCGATGGGCATCTCCGACTCGATCGACTTCCTGGTCGACAAGCTCAAGCACACCAAGACCAACGCCGAGTTCTTCGACTCGATGAACCAGTAGGCGGCGCCCCGAGCCGCGACGGAGAAAGCAGCCCCGGCCTGACGGCCGGGGCTGTCTCGTTTGCGCGCTTACACCCCGGGGGTCAGCGGCCGGCGAGGCTGAGCAGGCGGGTGTGCTTCTTGAGGGTGCGCAGGGTGAGGAACAGCGCCGCAGCGGCGGCGAAGATCGCGATCCACAGACGGTCTTCGCGCAGCCAGACCAGGGGATCCTGCCGCTCGAAGCCGAGATCGAGAATCATGTCCGAGGCCAGGAACGCGGTCGCCACCGCCATCACGCCGTTGTACTCGCGCCGCAGAACCGTGCGCAGACTGAAAGGTCTGGCCGGCCGACGCCAGGCGCGCCAGCGCGGCACGAAGGCGGACGTCCCGGCCGCCCAGCGTTCGTAGTCCTTGCCGAAGCGCGCGCTCAGGTAGGCCTCCTCGGCGGCGATGATGCGCTCGATGTAGAGCCAGTAGGCGAGGCCGGCAAGAAGCACGAACCACCAGGTCAGCGTCGTCATGACGACCCCGAGGATGGCCAGGAAGTTGCCCAGGTAGAGCGGGTTGCGCACGACCGAATAAAGACCGGTGGTGTTGAGCTCGACCGCGCGCTGACCGGCGGTGTTGCGTCCGGACGTGCCGGGCGGGACGAACCCGACCGTGGCCCAGCGCAGCGCCAAGCCGCTCAGCGAGACCGCAAGGCACAGGAGCATCCAGGCATGGTCGAGCGACTCGCCCAGACCGGGCTCCAGGCGGGCCGCCTCGACGAAGGCACCGAGCGCCACCGGCAGAAGAAGCAGCGGCAGGTAGCTGCGATGGCGGAACAGCAGCTCGCCCTGCACCTCCAGGCGCCGACACAGTCTCATGCTGGTCACCCTCCCGTATCAGGGGCCGGAATCGAACCGGGCCGTCCGGCGTTTCCGCGGCCCGCTGTCGCGTCGGTGGAGAACTACGGCAGCAGGATGGTCGAGCCGGTGGTCTTCCGCGCCTCCAGGTCGCGGTGCGCCTGGGCGGTTTCCGACAGCCGATAGGTCTGGTTGATCTCGATCTTGACCGCCCCGCTCTCCACCACCTCGAACAGGGCCCGGGCGCTCTCCAGCAGGTCTTCGCGCTTGGCGGTGTAGGTCATGAGCGTCGGCCGGGTCAGGTAAAGGGAGCCCTTCTGCGACAGGATCCCGGGATTGAAGCTGTCGACCGGTCCGGAGGCGTTTCCGAAGCTGACCAGCATGCCGCGCGGCGCAAGGCAGTCGAGCGAGCCCATGAAGGTGTCCTTGCCGACCGAATCGTAGACCACCGGCACCCCCTGGCCGTCGGTCAGCTCCTTGACCCGGGCGACGAAGTCTTCCTCGCGGTAGTTGATGGTGTGGGTGCAGCCGTGCGCCCTGGCCAGTTCGGCCTTCTCGGCCGAGCCGACGGTGCCGATCATGGTCACACCCAGGTGCTTCAGCCACTGGCAGGCGATCAGGCCGACGCCGCCGGCGGCGGCGTGGAACAGCACCGTCATGCCCGGCTCGACCCGGAAGGTGCGGCGGATCAGGTACTCGACCGTCATGCCTTGCAGCATCATGGCCGCGGCGGTGCGGTCGTCGATCGAGTCGGGCAGCTTGACCAGCTTCTCCGCCGGGATCAGCCGCTCGGCGGCATAGGCGCCAAGCGGCGGGCTGGCATAGGCGACGCGGTCCCCGACCGCAAGATCGCTCACCCCGTCGCCGACCGCGACCACCCGGCCCGCCGCTTCCATGCCGATGACGCTCGGGAGGGCGGGGAGCGGATAGAGCCCGGTGCGGTGGTAGACGTCGATGTAGTTGAGGCCGCAGGCGCTCTGCTCCAGGCGCACCTCGTCCGGGCCGGGATCGCCGACCTCGACATCCTCGTATTTCAGGACGTCGGGGCCGCCGGTCTCGTGGATGCGGATCGCCTTGACCATCAGCCGAGCTCCTTGCGGAAGAATTCCAGGGTGCGGCGGTTGGCAAGATCTGCCGCCTCCTTGTCGTAGTGGGCGCCGCCGACGCGCGCGAAGGCGTGGTCCTTGCCCTCGTACTCGTGCAGCGTCACCTGCGGGTGGCCGGACAGGCCCTCCTTCATCTTCGCCTGGGCCTCGGGCGGCACGAACTCGTCGGCGGTGGCGACGTGCAGCATCAGTGGCTTCTTGATGTTGTTCGCCTCGTCGAGCAACTGGTCGATCATGACGCCGTAGTAGCCGACCGAGGCGTCGGCGTCGGTGCGCGTCGCGCAGAGATAGGCGAGCTTGCCGCCGAGGCAGTAGCCGACCGCGCCGACCTTGCCGTTGCAGGCCTCGTGGCCGCGCAGATGGCTGATCGCCGCCTGCAGGTCCTCGATGCCCTTGTCGCTGTCGAACTGCCCGAAGAGCTCGAAGGCGCGCTTCCAGTGCTCGTCGCTCTGGTCGGTGAGCTGGATGCCGGGCTCGATCCGCCAGAAGAGGTCGGGACAGAGCGCAACGAAGCCCTCGCTGGCGTACCAATCGCAAAGATCGCGCATCACTTTGTTGACGCCGAAGATTTCCTGCGCCACCACCAGACCGGGCGCCGGAGTCTCGGCCGGCGTGGCCAGATAGGCGCCGAAGCTGCCGTCGGGGCCGGCGATCGTAATGTCGGGCATGCTGCTTACTTCCCCTCCCGTTGCGCTGCGGCCGGCGCCGTTGCGGCGGCCGGCTCATTGGCGGCTTCAGCTTATCGCGCAGGCGCCGGCGCTGTCATCCGAAGCGGCGAACAGCGGCTGTTCCAGGCCGGCGCGGGCCTGCTCGAGGGCGAGCAGCCGGCGTTTCGTGTCCGCTCCGCCGCGCCCGGAGTAGCCGCCGAGCCGGCCGCCGCTGGCGACCACCCGGTGGCAGGGAACGAGGATCGGCAGCGGATTGCTGCCGCAGGCGGCGCCGACCGCGCGCGCGGCCGAGCCGAGCGCCGCGGCAAGCTCGCCGTAGCTGCGCGTGCAGCCGTAGGGGATCGCCATCATTGCCTGGTAGACGCGCCGCTGGAAGGCACTGCCGGCGGGCGCCAGGGGAAGCGCAAAAGCGCGCCGCCGGCCGGCGAAGTAGTCGGCGAGCTGCGCCGCCGCGGCTTCCAGCACGGCACGGTCGCTGTCCGGCTCGCCAGGCCGGGCGGTGTCCGCGCCGTCGCACCATTCCAGGCGGGTCAGGGTGCCGGCTCGGGCGCTCAGGCGAAGGCGGCCGATCGGCGAGTCGAGCGTCAGGCGCGCCATGACGGTCAGGCGGCCAACGCCCGGGCAAAGGCGTCGGGCTCGGTGACCGGCAGGGAGCAGGTCGGACCGCGACAGATGTAGGCGGTGGCGCGGCCGTCGACCTGGCCCTTGCCGCGCACCGGGTGGCCTTCGGGCAGGGTCTCGTGCGGCGGGACGACCTGCAGCACGCGGTCGGGCAGGCAAACGCCGTCGAGGGCGCGCAGGAGTTCCTCGGTGTCGGCCGCGCCTCGTTCGCCGATGACCACGACCTGCGCCGCCTCCTCGAGAAAGCGGCTGTTGTTGAGCAGGGTGGACAGCGGAAAGACGTTGCGCTCGATCTCGCCGGCGAAGGCTTGAACCAGGCTCTCGGCACGAGTGCGATGGCCGTCCTCGCCGGTCAAATAGAAGAGGCGCGCGAGCACGCCGACCATGGTCGCGTTGCCGGCCGGCACCGGCCCGTCGTAGACGGTCTTGGTGCGCACCAGCAGGCGCTCGGTGTCGTCGGCGGTCAGGAAGTAGCCGCCGCCCGCGCTGTCCCAGTAGTGCCTGTCGAGCACGGCGGCCCAGTCTTCAGCCTGCTTCAGGTAGGCCGTGTCGCCGGTCGCCTCGTGGAGCGCCAGCGCCGCCTCGGCCAGGTTGGCGTAGTCGTCGAGGGTGGCGGGATGGTCGAGTCGGCCGCGCCGCCAGGCGTGCAGCAGACGGCCGTCGCGCTGCATGTTCTCCTGCACGAAGCCGAAGGCGCGGCGCGCGGCGGCCAGCCACTCCGGCGCATCGAAGGCGGGGGCGGCGCGTGCCAGGGTGGCGATCATCAGGCCGTTCCAGTCCGCCAGGACCTTGTCGTCCCAGCCGGGGCGGACGCGTTTTTCGCGCGCCTTGAACAGCTTGGCGCGCAAGCCGGCGAGCTTGGCCTCGGTCGCCGGATCGCGCAGCTCGGGCGCGTGCAGGCGGTTGAGGATCGTGGCGCCTTCCCAGTTGCCCGCCGGCGTGACGTCGTAGACCTCCTTGAAGAGTGGGGCGTCGGGGCCGAGGAGGGCGTCGATCTCCGCGGCCTGCCAGACGTAGAACTTGCCCTCCACGCCCTCGCTGTCGGCGTCCAGCGAGCTGGCGAAGGCGCCTGTCGGGCGGCCCTCGGCGTCGAGCGCGATCATCTCGCGCAGACACCAGTCGACGGTCTCGCGCACCCGCTGCTCGTAGAGCGGCCTTCCGGTCTCGAGCCAGGCCCAGGTCAGAATGTCGATCAGCTGGGCGTTGTCGTAGAGCATCTTCTCGAAATGCGGTACCAGCCAGCGGTCGTCGACC
>CAZDBC010000308.1:0-2663 GCA_964503295.1 uncultured Kiloniellaceae bacterium
GGCCCAGCCCATCGCCAAGGAGCCGGTAACCGCCATGAAGCCCTGCGTCTTCGTCCACACCAACCACAAGCAGGTGGTCGGTGCCCTGGTCGCGCAATACGCCCTCAAGCGCAACAGCCCGAACGCCGACAAGTTCGACGTCCGGATCATTCATCACAAGGATTATCCCTTCCTGCAGGCCCGCGAGGGCCAGGAGTTCTTGCGCGACGGCGTCAAACGGGTGTGGCGGAACGACGATTTGCAGTCCTTCACGCCGCTGCGCTTCATGCCGCCGGAGCTGATGGGCTACCAGGGCCGGGCGGTGGTCATCGATCCCGACATCTTCGCGGTCGGCGACATCTATGAGCTGCTGACCCGCGACATGGACGGCAAGGCGATCATGTGCCGCATGCGCGGTGGCGCCAAGAAGATCGCCGGCGCTTTCGCCTCGTCAGTGATGCTGCTCGACTGCGCGAAATTGACGCACTGGCGCACCGAGGAACAGTTCAACGAACTGTTCGAGTTCAAGCGGGACTACATGCCCTGGATCTCGCTGAAGCTTGAGCCGCGCGAGACCATCGGCCTGTTCGAAAACGAGTGGAACGACTTCGACCGGCTGACGCCCAGGACCAAGATGCTGCATAACACCAAGCGCAAGACCCAGCCCTGGAAGACTGGCCTGCCGGTCGACTTCACGCCGGCCGAGAAGGTGCGCATCTTCCCGCCGCTCGGCTGGGCCATGCGCCTGCGCCGCAAGATGTTTGGCCCCTATGCCCTGCTCGGCAAGTATGTCGCGCACCCCGACCCCAACCAGGAGCGGCTGTTCTTCGGCCTGCTGCGCGAATGCCTGGAGGAGGGCGTTGTGACGGAGGATATGCTGCGCGAGGAAATGCGGCGCAATCACGTCCGGCACGACGCCTTGGAGGTCGTCGAGCGGACGCCGGACTTGCGCGAGCGCCCGCTGTTCGCAGCCTGAGCGGGTCCGGACCTGGCCGGATATCGGTCTTTCGCTTGAGCTACGGTCGCTGGGCGCCGTTGTGGCCGGGCCCTTCTGTGCGCCGCGCGGTGCGGATCAGCCGACCTGCTTTGCCGGTCCGCCCAGTCCTTTGGCAGGCTCGACGGCGACCAGCGCCGGCCGGCTCGCGGTCGCCTCGAACAGTCCGCGAACGCGGGTAACGGCACGGTCCAGGTCCTGCAGCGGCGGCGGCGCCGCGGCAGGCTGGCCCTCGTCGAGCCAGACCGCGCGCCCGGCAGACACCAGGTTGCGATGGATGATCCGGATGTCGCGCGTCATGCGTTTCGGCCCGAAGCGCATGGACATGCGATAGACGAAAGCCCGCAGGTCGAAGTCGCGACGCAACTCGGAGAAGCTCGGCATGGGAGCGGGCTGCTCTCCGGGCACGCCGATCGGGGCGCGCATTGAGTTCCAGCCCTCGCCGAGATCGAACAGGTAGACCGGCCGCCCGCTGGCGCAGGCTTCCGTCACCATCGAGACGCTGTCTGCGGTCACCACGATCGAATTGGCCTGGCCGAGCAGGCCATAATAGGGGTTATCGTCGCTGCGCCCGCGCCAGCGGTAGACGAAGGCGGGAACGTCGATCGCCGCCTCAAGGGCGTCGGCCGCCTCGGCTGGTGTGCGCGCGCTGGTCGTGATAAGCAAGGAGCCGCCCTGAGCCCGGGCCAGGTCGCCGGCCTGCCTGGCGAGGCGGCGCGCGCTTTCCACCGTAAAGCTGTAGGGTCCGCTGTTGCCGCCGACCAGCACCGTGATATAGGGCCGCGGCAAATGGGCGACGCGCGGGGCGAGCTCGGCCGCGGCGCGGCTCAACCGCTCGCGCGTGACCCGGTGGATGGTCGTGTCGTTGTGCAGCACGTTGGGCAGGCGGGGCAGCCGATACTGCGGCGTCGTGATCACGAGATCGAAGCGCTTGATCCAGGCCCAGGGACGGCCAAGGTGGACCAGCTTGACCCGGTCTCGTCCGCCCGCCTGCTTCTGGATCCAGCGGCAGATCGGCTCGTTGCGGCGCCCGGCCGAGATGATCAGGTCGGGCCAGGGCGGCTCCAGCTTGCTCGACTTCTCCGGAACCATGCCGGCCAGGGTCGGGCCGAGCAGCAGGTTGGTGGCAAGCTCATAGGGTCGATAGACGAAGCGCTTGATCTCGTAGGGCCAGCCGAGCGCCTCGCCCAGCGCCTGCACCTGGGAGTTGTCGCCGATCCGGTGTCCCATGAGCAGCCACACCCGGGGCTGTTTCACCGGCTCGACGTCAGGCGAAACGCTCACCGCCATCGAACTCATGACAGGACAGACTCTCCTCTCGCACCGCCCCCCGAAGCGCGCATCGGGGGGCGTTTATAGCCCCATAACCCCTGGATTGTTAACCCTTCTGACATGCAAGCCCCTTGGCGACAAGGGCTTTTGGCGAGGCATCCGGTCACGAATTGCTACCGAATGCAACGCCCTCGACGGCGCGTCGAACGGCGTCGCGCGACCCGGCTTGCCAGCCGTGCCGCGGATGCTCAGGCTGCCGGAGCCAGCAAGGAGAGGTCGCAATGACCAGCACCGGTGAACAGTCCGGTCACACCGATCGCTACGTGACGGAGGACCAGTCCGAGGTCATGCGCTTCCTCTCCGATCCGCGCAGCTATCCCGGCAAGCCGGACGAGGTCGAGCGCATCGACACCCATGC
>CAZDBC010000308.1:2673-4641 GCA_964503295.1 uncultured Kiloniellaceae bacterium
TCAAGCGCGCGGTGCGCTATCCCTTCATGGACCTTTCAACCCGGGAGCGAAGGCACGCGGTCTGCCTGCGCGAACTGGAGATCAATCGACGCACCGCGCCCGACCTCTATCGCGACGTGCTGCCGGTCACGCGTGCGGGGGACGACCTGCGGCTGGGCGGCGACGGGCCGGCGGTCGACTGGGTGTTGCGCATGCGCCGCTTCGACCAGGAGGCCCTGTTCGACCGCCTGGCCCGAAGGGGCGAGCTCACGCGCGGGCTGATGCGCGATCTGGCCGACGAAATTCTTGCCTTCCATTCCGAGGCGCCACCCGCCGACGAGCCCGATAGCGCGACGGCGCTGGGCAAGGTGGTGGCGGACACGACCGGTTGTTTCCGCGATCATCCCGAGGTCTTCGCGGCCGCGCAGGCCGAATCCTTCGAACGGGCGGTGCGCCGGGCGCACGAGAGCGCATGCGACCTGCTGGACCGGCGCCAGAAAGCCGGCCTGGTGCGCCGCTGCCACGGCGATCTTCATCTGCGCAACATCGTCCTGATCGAGGGCCGACCGCTGTTGTTCGATGCCATCGAGTTCGACGAGGCAATCGCCACCATCGATCTTCTCTACGATCTGGCCTTCCTGCTCATGGACCTGGAGCAGCGCGATCTGCGCGAACTGGCGAACGTGGTCGCCAACCGCTATCTCGCGGGAGTTGAGGACCTGAGCGGCCTTGCCCTTCTGCCGTTCTTCCTGGCGCTGCGGGCGGCGGTGCGGGCCATGGTGGCGGTGCTCGGGCTGCCCGCGCAGGACGATGAGGCGAGGCGTCGCTCAACCGTCGAGGAGGCCCGCGCCTACTTCGCGGCGGCGCGCCGCTTCCTGGAGCCGCCGCCACCGTCCCTGGTCGCCGTCGGCGGCCTCTCCGGCAGCGGAAAGTCGAGCCTCGCCGCGCTTCTGGCTCCGGATATAGGTGCCCCCCCGGGCGCCCTCCATCTGCGCAGCGACGTCCTGCGCAAGCGCCTGTTCGGGGTCGAGGAGACGGCTCCTCTCGGCCCTGAGGCCTATCGCCCGGAGGTGTCGGAGCGCGTCTATCGCCTGATCGCCGAGCGCGCCCGGGCGGCCCTCGCCGCCGGCCAGGCGGTGGTTGCCGACGCCGTCTATGCCCGGCCCGCGGAGCGCGCCGCGATCGAAGCGGTGGCCTCCAGCCTGAAGGTGCCGTTTCGCGGTCTGTGGCTCGAGGCGCCGCCGGATGCCCTCAAAGCGCGCGCCGAGGCCCGCCAAGCCGACGCCTCGGACGCCGACGCGGCGGTGGTCGAGCGACAGCTCGATTACGATCTCGGCGACATCTCCTGGGCGCGGATCGATGCCCGTCCGCCGCTCGCGGAGGTGGCCGCGGCGGCCCGCGCCCGCCTTGAAGGCGCGCGCGGCTAGGGCTGCCCGACCGAGCGGTTCCCCGGCCTCAGGGTCGGGCCTCGAGGATCATGTTGAAGGGGGTTTCCACGGCGCGTCGACAATGGCTGAAACCGGCCTCGCCCATGACCTGGGAGAGACGGGCGGGTCCGGCCTGGGCGCCGAGCGCCAGGCCGACCTCCTGGGACAGGGAGTTCGGTGTACACAGGGCGGTCGAGCCGCTGTAATAGAGCCGCCCGATCAAGTTGTGATTATCCTCGGGCCGGTCGCCGGCAAAGGGCTCGACCAGCATCACGGTTCCGTCCTTGGCCAGGCTGGCACGCGCGTGAGCGGCCGCGCCCACCGGATCGCCCAGGTCGTGCAGACAGTCCATGAAGCAGATCAGGTCATAACCCGCGGCCGGGTAGTCCTTTGCGGAGGCGACGTCGAAGGAGATCCGCTCGCCCACGCCCGCCTCGGCCGCGCGTTCGCGCGCGGTCTCGATCGACTCACGGTGGTAGTCGAAGCCGAAGAAGCGGGAGTTCGGGTAGGCCTCGGCCATCAGAATGGTCGAGGCGCCGTGTCCGCAGCCGACATCGGCGAC
>CAZDBC010000309.1:0-4633 GCA_964503295.1 uncultured Kiloniellaceae bacterium
TCGTGGTGGAGGCAGACCGCGACGCAGCTCCCGAGCAGGGTCGCGATCTCGCACAGTCGGCGCGCGGGCGCGACGAGAAGGTCGACCACGATGGTGATCCGAATGTGATCGCGGCTATGAACCAGATAGGCGGCACCGATGAAGCTGCCCCATACCAAGAGCAGGCGCGACAATTCCTCGGCCCAGATCGTCGGCGCGGTGAAGAAATAGCGCGCGATGACCTCCCAGCCGAGCATCAGACCGGTGGCAAAGAACAGCCAGGCCGCGATGCGGGCAAGGGCCGCGGCCAGCCGATCGATCAGGCCCATGTCGTGCTCACGTGTCAGGCGTGCAGAACGGTTCTGCGTCCCGAGGCGCCGCCACGCCGCGCGGAGGCGGCGCGGACAGCTCCATCGGGGGACCGTTGTGCTAGTCGGTCGGCTGCAGCCCGAGAGCCGCCTCGTAGACCTGACGGCCGAGGGCACCTGAAGAGGCCAGCCACTTGTCGATCACCGGCTGGCTCGCTTCCCGCCAGGCCTCGATTTCTTCGGGCGTCGGATAGTAGACCGTCATGCCGTTGGCCTTGGCTTCCTCGTAGGACTCTTCCTCGATTTGGGCCATGGCGTCGCGCACCGCCGTCTCGGCCTTCAAGGCGGCCGCCGATACGATTGCTCTGTGATCCTCCGGCAGGCTTTGCCAGAAGGCCTCGTTGACGACCACCAGAAACTCGATGTCGGCATTGTTGGTGACTGTGACGGTGTCCATAACCTCCCACAGCTTACGGCTCTTTACGCCGGAGACGCCGGTCATGCCGATGTCGACCGTGCCGCGCTGATAGGCGATGTATTGCTCGGACCCCGAAATCAGGGTCGGCGCGCCCCCGAGTGTCTCGACCCAGGTTCCGAGCGTCTTGCCGTACACCCGGACCTTCTTGCCCTTCATGTCATCGGGACCGTGCAGCGGCTCTTCCTGGGACAGAAGGATATTGCCGCCGTAGGCCTGCCACCAGAGCACCCGGCTTCCGGTCTCGAGAATGGCCTCGTCGAGCGGGCCGCGCACCGGGCTATCGGGGGCGACGGCCTTGCGCACCAGATCCTCGGTGTTGAACAGGAATGGCATGTAAAACAAGTCCACTGCCGGAATGTCCCCGACATAGCGGGTGAGCGAGGCGACACCCATCTCGATCTGTCCGGTGCCGACCGCCTGCGGCACCTCGCTGTCCTTGTAGAGTTGGGCGGAGTCGTAAATCTGGACCTCGATGTCGCCGCCGCTCTCGCGTTCGACCTCCTCCTTGAAGAGGAGCAGGTTCTGCCCGAGATGGCTCTTCAGCGGCAGCTGCAGCGATATGCGCAGGATCGTCTCGGCCGCCTGGATCGGATTTGAGATGGTCAGTAGGAGGATCGCTGCGAGACAGGCGAAGACTCTGGTCATGGTGTTTGCTCCCCTTAGGCCGCCAGCCAGACCGGCACGATGCGGCATCGTTTTTCGTTCTTGTCCGGTTGTCCCCACGTACGACCGGCTCAATGAAAGAACTATTCTAAGCGCGCGATGCGCCTGTCAACTGCCGCATTGCCGGCGACCGGCACCGTCTTCCGCCGCCAATCCTTTCTCACGCGGCAGCCCCGACGATCCGGCTGGAGGTCGCACCGCGTCACCCGCTCCGCAACGTGGCCTCGGGCGTCTACGTCTGGCCGGACTGTCCCAGCGGGCCGGAGAACGTAATCCGTTGATTGCCTTGCGCGCCGCGGTTTCACCGCTCGGCTCCTAGCCGGCCGGCTTGCCGTGGTCGGCCACCAGCCGCGCGGCTGCATCCAGCAGCCGGTGCAGGGCGGCCACGTCGCTGGGCCCCAGGGCCTCCCTCAAAGCGCGTTCGGCGGCGCGCCACAATGGGCGCGCCTCCTTCAGGCGAGCGCGTCCCGTCGCGGTGATGCGGACTTCTCGGCTGCGCCGGTCCGATCCGCCTGCGATCGCGATCCAGCCAGCCTCTGCCATGGGACGCAAGTTGCGGGTCAAGGTGGTTCGGTCCATGACCAGACGATCGGCCAAGTCACCGACCGAAATGGCGTCGCGGCCGTCAAGGTTCGCGAGCACCGAGTATTGGGTGACACGCACGCCGGCCGGCTTCAGGGCTCGGTCATAGGCCTGCGTGATCGCGCGTGTGGTGCGACGCAGGCGCGCACAGCTGCACTCGATCGGGAACAGGTGATTTTCCATCGCCGACGCCGACTGGGTCGTGTCCTTCATTGACAGTCGCACCCTGTTAAATCAGTGTATATACACCTATTCTCATTGGGCGCGAAAGTCCATGGCGCAAGGCAATCTGTCCGACCGGTCTCCCGCGGCCCGGAACGCGGCTTCGGACGTTTCGGCCAGGTCGAAGATGAGTGGCCTGGAGTTTCTGACGGCCATGAAGTGCGGGCGCCTGCCGGCTCCGCCGATGGCCCGAACGCTGGATTTTGCGCTATCCGAAGTCGAGGAGGGGCGCATCGTCTTTACCGGCACGCCGCGCTGCCGCCACTATAACCCGCATGGGGCAGTCCACGGCGGCTGGTATGCCACCTTGCTCGATTCCTGCATGTCCTGCGCCGTGCTCTCGACCCTCCCGCCGGGCATTGGCTATACGACGCTCGAGTTCAAGATCGATCTCCTCCGTCCGATCACCGAAGCAACGGGACCGGTCGAGGCCGAAGGCCATGTCGTTCGCCGCGGCCAGCGGGTCGGCGTTGCCGAGGGACGCCTGAAGGATGGCTCGGGCGTTCTGCTCGCGCGCGGTTCCGCCACTTGCCTGGTGTTTCCACTCTGAAACATGCCGAACGGCCCCGCATCGGTGCTACGGAAGCTTCCAGGACAAACTTCATGACCTCCGCCGCTCCGGTCCCGCGCCCCTCTTGGCAAACCCCTCTGATCGTCATCCTCGCCGGCTGCGCGATCGCAACGATCGGCTTCGGGATCCGCTCGGTTTTCGGCTTGTTTCTCGAGCCCATGACCGCCGCGCGCGGCTGGGATCGCGAGACCTTCGCACTGGCCATGGCGATCCAGAACCTGCTGTGGGGCATGGGCGTGCCGTTCGCGGGCGCACTCGCCGACCGCTTCGGCCCGTCCCGGGTCCTGGCCGGCGGCGCCCTGGTCTATGCTCTGGGCGTCTGGGGCATGACGGTCTCCGAGAGCGGGCTCGGCCTTTACTTGACCGGCGGGCTCCTGACCGGGCTCGGCGTCGCCTTCACCGCCTTTTCAATTGCCCTGGCGGCCATGGCCAAGGTCGTCGGGCCCGAGCGGCGCTCCTGGGCGCTCGGCCTGGGCACGGCGGCCGGATCGTTCGGCCAGGTACTCTTTTCGCCGCTTGGACAAGGCTTCATCGGCGCCTTCGGCTGGGAAACCGCGTTGCTTCTGCTCGCGGCCGTAACCCTGGCGATCATTCCGCTCGCCTTCGTGCTACCCAACGACAGCGGCGGCAGGGGCCAAATTCTGGCCGACCAGAGCATCGGTGAAGCACTGCGCGAGGCGGCCGAACACCGCGGCTTCGTGCTGCTGACCGTCGGCTTCTTCGTTTGCGGCTTCCACGTCGCCTTCATCACGGTGCATTTTCCCGCCTACGTGCGCGATATCGGATTGGCCCCCCAAGTCGGCGCCTACGCCATCGCACTGGTCGGCCTGTGCAACATCGCCGGGTCGTTTCTGTCCGGCGCATACGGCCAGCGCTGGAGCAAGAAATGCGGCCTGAGCGGCATCTATTTCGGGCGCGCCATTTGCATTGCCGGGCTGCTGCTCGCGCCCAAGACCGAAACGACGATCTACCTCTTCGCAGCAGTCATGGGCATCCTGTGGCTGTCCACCGTGCCTCTCACCTCTGGGATCGTCGCGCAGGTGTTCGGCGTGCGCTACATGGCGACGCTGTTCGGCATCGTCTTCTTCAGCCACCAGGTCGGCAGCTTTCTGGGCGTTTGGCTCGGCGGCTATCTCTACGATACGACCGGTTCCTACGATCCGGTCTGGTGGGCGGGTATCGTTCTCGGCGTTCTCGCTGCGGCAATCCATCTGCCGATCGATGAGCACCCCTTGCCGCGCCTTGCCGGCAAGTCTGTCTGAGAGGGCTACTCGCGCGGCGGACAGGGCCAGTCGACCGGCGGCTCCAGTCCATTCGGCAGCCTGGTCGCGTCGTCGCCGCACGCAACGTCGATCTGCGCCTGCTCAAGACCGGTCGCCCGGCTGAGGTCGACGCCCTCGACACGGGTAAGATAGAGGTAGGCGCCTTCAAGACGTGCTCCCGCGAGATCGGCTCCGGACAAGTCGGCGCGCGCCAGCTCGGCATCGGTCAGAATGGCATCGACCAGGCGCGCGTTCACGAGTTGGGCGCGCCCCAGCTCAGCCTTGGTCAGGTCGGCGCCGGTCAGGTCGGCGCCGCTCAGCTCGGCACGCGGAAGCTCGGCCTTGACCAGGACTGCGGCGCGCAGCGACGCGCCGCTGAAATCGGTGCGATTGGCGCGCACCTTCGTAAGGTCCGACCGATCGAGGTTGGCTTCGGCCAAGCGCGCACGGTCAAGCTCGGTCTCGACCAGTATCGCGTCCGCCATCTTGGCCCCCGCGAGATCCGTCCTGCTCAGATCGGTGCGCTCGAAGCGGCCGCCAACCAGGTCCGCCCCCGCCAGTCGGAGTT
>CAZDBC010000310.1:0-4614 GCA_964503295.1 uncultured Kiloniellaceae bacterium
AAGGCCAGCGACTATGCGAGGGAGCGCGTGGTCTTCGGCGCCCCCATCGGGCGCAACCAGGGTGTCCAGTTTCCGCTCGCCCGCGCCCATGCCGAACGCTGCGCGGCCGAACTGATGGTGCACAAGGCGGCCGCCCTGTTCGAGGCCGGACGGCCCTGCGGCGCCGAGGCCAATATTGCAAAGCTGCTCGCCTCGGAAGCCTCCTGGCACGCCGGCGAGGCCTGCATGCAGACCTTCGGCGGCTTCGCCTTTGCGCGGGAGTACGGCATCGAGCGCAAGTGGCGCGAAACGCGGCTTTACCAGACCGCGCCGATCTCGACCAACCTGATCCTGGCCTACATCGGCCAGCACGTGCTCGGACTGCCGCGCTCCTACTGATCGTTTCCGGATCCGGCCGACCCTCAATCTTAGGTTGTGCCATTTGGCTGTGCCAGCACGGCAAAGGTCTTCGCGAGCGCCCTTCACGCCTTCGTTATTTCGATCGCGGGAAGGGCGACCAATATGCTTGGCAGATCCAGCCCGGCCGCGCCCGCCGAGCGCGCGGCCCATAGATATTTTTCAGTAGTCAGAGAGGAGAGGCAAAGCCATGTCCAGCATCACCCCCTTGATTCCGCGCCAGCCGGTGCCCGCCCTTGAGGTGCCTACAGTGGGTGGCGACACTTGGCGCCTGTCCGACCGCAAGCCCGAGAACTTCACGATGGTCGTGGTCTACCGCGGCCTCCACTGCCCCATCTGCTCGGGTTATATCGGCGATCTCGACAAGAAGCTGGACGACTTCGCCAAGCGCGGCGTCGAGGTCATCGCGCTGTCGAGCGACGACCGGGAGCGCGCCGAGGAGGCCAAGCGCAAGTGGGGCCTCGACAATCTGACGGTCGGCTTCGACCTCAGCCTCGACAAGGCGCGCGAATGGGGCCTCTACATTTCCAGCGGCCGGGGCAAGACCTCCACAGGGGTCGAGGAACCGGCGCTGTTCGCGGAGCCGGGGATCTTCCTGGTCCGTCCCGACGGCACGCTCTACTTCGCCTCGGTCCAGACCATGCCCTTCGCGCGCCCGCGCTTCGAGGACATTCTGCCCGCCCTCGACTTCGTGGTGCAGAAGGACTATCCGGCGCGCGGCGAGATCGTCGACCACCAGAAAGCGGCGTAGGAGCGCGCCCGCAGGTCGAAGCGCTCGACCTGCAATCCTGTTCTTCCAATATCTTAACGAGCGATTCTCTCACGGCCGTCTCGCTCTGGGAGAATCGCCTGTCTGCGTCGCCCATCCGGCGAGCGCAAGACCGCTGTCCTTGCTGTCTGAACGGGTCCGGACGGCTGTGGTGGAACCCAGGGTTGGCGCCGCCATTGTCAGGATTGACGCGCCGAAACGTTAATCGACGGCCGGCAAGCCACCACGCACCATCACCGCGACGGCGAGGGCGAAAAGTAGTGCGAGGGCGGCACCCCGGTTGCGTCGGGTTGCATAAGATATTCGAAGATATCCAGCACGGCCGCCACCGTTCAGCTGCTACGAATCCGCCAATCGGACAACCACGGTGCACCCGACCAGCACCGTTGGACCAGTCTCTTTGCCATCTCTAATGGTTGCAGTGGCAGAAGACTTCTTCCCGTGCCGTCACTTCGGGCAGCCGATTGCTTCCGTTGCACAAGAAAAGCTGCTAGTTGGTTGTTGACGTGAGCAGAGTGGTGTCTTTCGCCAACAGAATGGAAGCGATGCAAACGGCCGCCGCTTGCGATCCTGCCTGACGGGGGACTGGCCATGACCGCAGCTGCAAACGGCCGGACGGCCGCGGACGTGCAATCAAGCGAACGAGTCCGTGATCCGGCCCTGATCGTGGTCGACATGCAGAACGACTTCGTGCGCGAAGGCGCCCCGCTCGAAGTTGCCGATGCGCGCCGCACGATCGATGCCCATAGACGGCTGATCGAAGCGTTTCGCGAGCGCGATCACCCAGTCTTGTTCACCCGCTTCCTGTCGCGTGAGCGAGACAATCTGCTCTGGCTGTGGTCGCCGGAATGCCGTCCCGACACGCGCTGCTGCTGGCCCGGGCACTTGCGCCGCTACCCTGACCGGGACCATCCTCTGGACGCCGCCGCGATCATCGACGAACTGACTCCCGAGCCCGGCGACGTCATCGTCGACAAGTACGGATACGGCGCCTTTCACGGCACGTCGCTGGACGACTGGCTGAAAGCCCTAGGCGTGGCCTCGCTGGTGGTTACCGGAACCGTGACGCAGATCTGCGTCGAAGAGACCGCGCGCGAGGCTTTTCACCACGGCTACCGGACCACCATCGCGGCCGACGCCGTCTCGTCCTTTTCCGCCGAGCTACATGCAGCCACCCTGACCAATTTCGCCATGAAGTTCGGCTGGGTCGCGGACAGCGACGAAATTCTTCGATGGCTCTGAGCGCCGAACTGCCCGGGCGCGATCTCTCGACCATCGGCATCTGGGCCCTTCTGGCCGGTGCCGTCGTGGTCGCATCCCTCACTCTGCCGGAGTTTCGCGACCCCGAGAACCTGGCCAACGTCATGCGCCAGTCCGCGCCGCTTGCCATGCTGGCCATCGGCCAAACCTTCGTCATCCTGGCGGGCTTGATCGACCTCAGCGTCGGCATGGCCGCGGGGCTCGTGGTGGTGCTCGCCTGCGCGCTGATAGACGGCAGCGCGGCGATGACCCTGCCCGTGGTACTGCTGATGCTGCTCCTCGGAGCGGGCATCGGCGCCTTCAATGGACTGCTCGTCAACTCTTTGCGCGTCCACCCGCTGATCCTGACCTTCGGGATGCTGTTCGTGCTCCAGGGCACGATCTTCACCTACACCGACCGCAGCGTCGGCCGCGCATCGGAAGCCCTGCAAACTTTGGCAAACGGCGATATCTTCGGGCTGCCGGTTTCCGGCATCGCGATCCTGGTCGTCGTGGCCGGCGCCCATTTCCTGATCACCCGGACCCGCTTCGGCCACCACCTCCTGGCCGTCGGCGGACACGCGGAAAGCGCCAGAAGAGCCGGCCTGAGCGTCGCCCGCATACGGCTGCTCGCCTTCGTCCTTTCGGGGCTTGGAGCGGCGCTGGGCGGCCTGCTGCTGGCCGGCAGGCTCGGCACGGGCTACCCGCGTGCCGGTGTCGGCCTCGAGCTCGACGCCATCGTCGCGGTGGTCCTGGGCGGGGCGGCGCTCGCCGGCGGCCGCGGCAGCGTGGTCCGTTCGGTCGCAGGGGTTCTGGTGCTCAGCATCGCGTCGAACGTCCTCAATCTCATGGAGGTCTCGGCCTTCGTGCAGACCTTCACCAAGGGAGTCATCGTCGTCCTCGCCATTCTGGTCAATCAACCGAAGAAGGCATGGAGATGACCCGTCTCTCCTCAGTCGCTCTGGCTCGGATCGATCGCCTCCTCGCCTCGAGTGCCATCTTCATCGTGCTGATCGTGGTCTATCTCATCGGCGTGGCCGTGACAGAGGCCTTCGTAACGCCCCACTACCTCTTCAATGTGATCCGCCAGGTCGCCCCCGTCGGCATTGCCGCGATCGGCGTCACCTACGTGATGATTCTCGGGGGCGTGGATCTCTCCGTCGGAGCGGTCATCTCGCTCACGGCCGTGGTCTGCGCGGTCCAGATGGACGGCACTGCGGCCAATCTGGTCCCGGCGCTCTTGACCACCTCTGTGGTCGGAATGGCGATCGGCGCGATCAACGGTCTGTTGATCGCCTACAGCCGTGTATCCCCCTTCATTCTGACCCTTGGTACGGCGGTGGCCGTCTATGGCCTGACCCAGATCTATTCGGGTGGAACCGCCCGCGGCGAAGTGGCGCCCGGTTTTCGCGAGTTCGCAAATGCCCGCCTCGATGGGCTGGTGCCCGTCCTCGCCGTGGCCTTTGGCGTACTGGCCGTGGTTGGCTGGATCGTGCAAAAGACCACGACCTTCGGACGCCAACTCTACCTTATCGGCAGCAACCGGCAGGCGGCAATCCTGGCCGGACTGCCCGTTCGCCGCATTACGGTCGCCGCCTATGTCCTGGCCGGTCTGTTCGGGGCATTCGGCGGCATCGCCCTGCTCGCCCGCTCAGGGGTGTCCAGCACCAGTGCCGGTCAGGGTCTGGAGTTTCAGGTTCTGGCCGCCGTCGTGTTGGGCGGCACGACCTTCGAAGGCGGGCGTGGCGGTATCGCGGGCACCGTCGCGGGCGTCCTGGTCCTGGTGATGGCGTTCAACCTCGTCAACATCGTGGGGCTCGTCTACCATCTGCAACTGGTCGTCATGGGCGCGATCATCATACTCGCCTCGGCGCTCTATGGTTATCTGCAGAGTCGAATCCAGAGCGGGTGACACGGCATGCGAATAAGTCAAGGAAGGGAGGTGCGAGAATGTCCATGGTTACACGACTAACCGCCGGCCTTTTAGGCCTGACGATGGCTGCGTTCTTCACAGGGGAGGCCATGGCCGATGCCGCCCGGCGTGACGCGCTGGATGCCCGGGCGGCAGAGATGATCGACACGACGCGCTTCGAGAAGGAGCCGCCGTACAGGATCGGCGTCGCCGCTGGCTACCTGTCGAACTCCTGGGTCGTGTTCGCGCTTCAGCACATCCGCTGGGAAGCTTCGCGCCACCCGGAGATCGAAGAGGT
>CAZDBC010000311.1:0-4605 GCA_964503295.1 uncultured Kiloniellaceae bacterium
ACACCTTCGTTTGGGAAGGACCGGTGGGTACGCCGGTCAATAGGAATCCTCGGGGTCCGCACGCAGCTTCTCCAGGGCGTCGTAGGCGGCGATGCCCTGGCGGATGCGCAGCTTGGCCCGTTCGACCAGCTCGTGGATCCCAAGCACCGGCTCGTCGATCGAGCGGGTCGCGATCAGGCCGAGCACCCAGGGCACCTTGATTTCGAAGGCATTGTCGCGCGCCTCCACGTCGGGCAAGGCGACGACATTGAAGCCCGCGGGTGCCTCCTGGGTGTGCCACTCGGCTTCCACGGCCGCCAGCTTCATCTGCTGGTGCTCGGTGGTGACGTAACCGCTCTCGTCGCCCAGCACCACGACCGAAAGCGCCGAAGCAAGGCCGAAGCTCGCGGCCACGGTCATCGAGCGTTTGGCGAAACCGACGTTGCGTCCACGCAGCAGATAGTAGGCGCTGATCGCCAGTACGAAGACCGCCCCGGTGACGTAGCCGGCGCTCACCGTATGGACGAACTTGGCCTGTGCGACGCTGTTGAACAGAACGTCGAAGAACGAGGTCACTTCCATGCGCATGGTATCAGGGTTGAACGCGGCGCCGACCGGATTCTGCATCCAGCCGTTGGCGATCAGGATCCACAGCGCCGAGAAGTTGGCGCCGAGCGCGGTCAGCCAGGTCACCACCATGTGCTGGACCCGGGTCAGGCGATCCCAGCCGAAGAAGAACAGCCCCACGAAGGTCGCCTCGAGAAAGAAGGCCATCAGGCCCTCGATGGCGAGCGGCGCGCCGAAGACGTCGCCGACGTAATGCGAGTAGTAGGCCCAGTTGGTGCCGAACTGGAACTCCATGGTGATGCCGGTCGCCACCCCCATGGCGAAGTTGATCCCGAACAGCACGCCCCAGAACTTGGTCATCTGGCGCCAGATCTCCCGCCCCGTCATGACGTAGACGGTCTCCATGATCGCGAGCAGGAGCGAGAGGCCCAGCGTGAGCGGTACGAACAGGAAGTGATAGAGCGCGGTCAGGGCGAATTGCAGCCGTGACAGCTCGACGACGCCAAGATCGAACATGGGCTCCTCTCAATCCCCACCGGCAAGGCCGGACCGGCGACACCTGAACCACTTCTTTAAAGTTAGCAAGGCGACAGGGCGTGCTCAAACGGCTGCGCGCCGGGTGTGACCCCATGCCGCGAGAGCCCGCGCATGCATACTACCCCTGTGCACGAACGATTTGACCGAATTTCAGGGTGCCCGGCGGCGCGCCGGTCGGCCTCTAGAGATGGCCCGAGCTGTTGACCTCGCCGACCGACCAGATGCCGTGGCGATCGGGCGCGTGGCTGCCGGCGGGGCCCGTGTGATAGGTGATCCGGGTCAGTGAGCAGTTGGCGATCTCGAAGCCGAGGGCCCGCTCCGGGTCGAGGTCGAGCGCGAGCGCCAATGCCGCCCGAATGGTGCCGCCGTGCGCCACCGCCACCAGATCGTGCCCCGCGTGCTCGGCCGTCAGCCGTCGGATCGAACGGCCGCCCCTTTCCACAAGCTGCTCGAAGGATTCGCCGCCCGGCGGCACTTGCACGGCGGGCGCGAGCCAGAAGCGATGCCATTCGCCGCCGCGCAACCGCGCGACCTCGTCGGGCGTGCGTCCCTGCCAATCGCCGAACGACTGCTCGTTGAGGTCCGGATCGGCATGAAGCCGGGGCTCGGGCGGCGGCATCTGGCGGGCGACCGCAAGGGCGGTCTCGCGAGTCCGGCCCAGGGCGCTCGTGATCCAGACGGCATCGCGGGGCAGGCGATCGGCCAGGCGGGCGAACATGGCGCTGTCCGAGCAGTCGCAGGGCACGTCGCTGTTGCCGTAGAGGCGCCTTTCCTTCTGGACCACCGGCGCGTGTCGGATCCACCACCAGCGCGTCGTGTCGTTCACGAGCCGTCTCCCCCGCCCGGAGCGAGCGCCACGACCAGCAGCAGCAGCGCGATCTCCGCCGCCTGCTGCACGGCGCCGAGAACGTCGCCGCTGTAGCCGCCGACCTGCCGCCGGGCCAGTTCCGCCAGAGCAAAGGCGACAACGAGCCCGACCAGAAGCGCCAACACGCCCACAAGGGGCCCGAGGGCAAGCGCCGCCACCACGACGCCGACGATCAAGGCTGCCCGAACGACACCGCCGCTCGGCCGCTCCGCCTCCGCCGCCAGCCCGTCGTCGCGCGCCAGCGGGGTGGTGCGCATGACCGTCGGGATCATGGCCCGCGACAGGCTGTGCGCCGCGATCAGCGCGTTCATCACCGCGCCCGGCTGTGCGATCGCGGCCAGCGCGGCGGCGCGCAAGGAGACCGACAGCAACAGCGCCAAAGCGCCATAGCTGCCGATTCGGCTGTCGCGCATGATCTCGAGCTTGCGCGCAGGCGTCGTGCCGCCGCCGAAGCCGTCGGCAAGATCGGCCAAGCCGTCCTCGTGCAGTGCTCCCGTCACCAGGATGGTCGCGGCGAGCGTCAGCAGCGCGGCCAGCGGCGCCGGGAGATCGAGCGCGCTGGCCAAGGCAAAAACCAGGCCGCCGATGACCGCGACGACGACGCCGACCAGCGGCATGGCACGAGTCGCGCGCGCCAGCTCGCCCGGCGCAATTGAGCGTGCCTCGCGCAACGGCAGCCGGGTCAGGAAGATGACGCCGATCTTGAAGTCGATCCACCAGGCGAGGAGAACAGGGGGCATGGCTGCGAAAGAGGCCGTTGGTGCGACGAAAGGCGGTCGGGACGGGCCGGCCGGGTTTGCGCGGCCACGCGCGCCCGTTTATAGGACAGTTGCCGGCCCGGGCAAACTCCGTCCGAGTGCGCCGGCCTGCCCGCTGCCTCGAGTTCCGGAGCCGTTCGCGCACCATGAACCAGACTGCACCCGCCAATTTCGACGAGATCCGCCGTCTGGCCGAGGAGTTGCCCGGCCCCGATCTCGCCGCCGGCTCCGCCGTGCTGACGCGCGAGGGCCAGCTGACCAAGCCGGCGGGATCGCTGGGCCGGCTGGAGGAACTGGCGCACTGGCTGGCGACCTGGCAGGGGCGTCATCCGCCGGCGGTCGAGCGGCCGGCGATCGCCGTTTTCGTCGGCAACCACGGAGTCACCGCGCGCGGCGTTTCGGCCTTCCCGGCTGAAGTCACGAGGCAGATGCTCCAGAACTTCATCGACGGCGGCGCCGCCATAAACCAGCTTGCGGCCCTGGCGGATGCCGACCTCCGGGTCTACGAGCTCGCCCTGGAGGAGCCAACGGAGGACTTCACCGCAGGCCCGGCAATGACCGAAGAGGACTGCGCCAAAGCCATGGCCTACGGCATGATGGCGGTCGAACAGGGGATCGACCTGCTGGCGCTCGGCGAAATGGGCATCGGCAACACCACGGCGGCGGCGGCGATGTGCCGCGCCCTCTACGGCGGGCAGGCGGCCGAGTGGGTCGGCCGCGGCAGCGGTCTCGACGACGCGGCGCTGGCGCGCAAGACGGCGGTAGTGGAGGAGGCCGTCGCACTGCACCGTGACGCCTGCGCCGATCCCCTGGAGGTCATCCGGCGGCTGGGCGGGCGCGAGCTGGCGGCGATCGCCGGCGCCGTGCTTGCGGCGCGGCTCGCCCGGACGCCGGTGCTGCTCGACGGATTCGCCTGCACCGCGGCAGCGGCGGTGCTGCATGCGGTCGATGCGCGTCTGCTCGATCACTGTCAGGTCGCGCACCGCTCGGTCGAGCCCGGCCACGGGCGGCTGCTGGAGCGGATCGGCAAGCGCCCGCTGCTCGACCTGGACATGCGGCTCGGCGAGGCTTCCGGCGCGGCGCTGGCCATCCTCTTGTGCAAGGCGGCGAGCGCCTGCCACGCGGGCATGGCCACCTTCGCCGAGGCCGGGGTTTCCGGTCCGGGCGGCTGAGCCGGAACGCTACTCCCCGATCTGCAGGATCAGCCCGCGCTGCCGCGCGACCCGGAACGACCACAGGAAGAGGCCGGCCGCGAGCGCCAGATAGAAGACGTTCAGCGCGACCGCGTGGACCAGGAGATCGGCGCGGAAGATGCCGTCGAGGAGAACCGCGCGCATGCCCTCGAAGGTGGGTGCGGTCGGGATCGACCAGGCCACCGCCTGCAGCCAGCCCGGCAGCACGTCGACCGGGTAGTAGATCGCGCTGACCGGGGCGAGCAGGAAGATCGCGAGCCAGGCGCTGCTCTCCGCCCCCAGGCCGACGCGCAGGATCAGCGCCGTGACCATCATGCCGATCGACCAGCCCATGACCAACAGGTTGGTAAAGAATGCGAGCAGCGGCAGCCCGAGCTCGTAAACCGAGACATGGTAGAAGACGATCGCCAGCAGCGACGCCGGCACGATCCCGATCAGCGTGCGCAGCAGGCTCATGACCATCATCGCGGCGAGGAACTCGCCGGTCCGCAAGGGGCTGACCGCCAGGTTGGGCAGGTTGCGCGACCAGACCTCCTCGAGGAACGACAGGCTGAAGCCGAGCTGGCCGCGAAACAGCACGTCCCACAGCAGCACCGCCGAGACCAGCACGCCCGCCGCCTGCGCAATGTAGGAGGAGTTGGTCAGGAGGAACTGGGTAATGAACCCCCAAAGCACGACCTGTATGGACGGCCAGTACATCAGC
>CAZDBC010000312.1:0-3534 GCA_964503295.1 uncultured Kiloniellaceae bacterium
CATCCCCTCCCTGCCGGTGCCCCGGCATGCACTCCACGGCTGCCCGTTGGCGCGCCGTCTTGCTTGGAGAATTATGAGGGAAGCTCAGGTCGTTGGCCAGAGCGCAGGCATCAACCCTGCAAAGCGGCAGGTGGCCTTGCTTCGGCCGGCACCGAGTGGCCCCAGAGCGCCGGACTGGTCAGTGGCTCGGGGGCTTCAGCCCGACTCGCGCTTGACCATCTCGTTGATCTGGATGGCGATCTTGTCGTCGACGATGACCACATCGCCGCGCGCGATCAGCACGTCGTTGGCCATGATCTGGATCGGATCGTCGACCCCGCTGTCCAGCTCGATGACCGCGCCGCGGCCCACCTTGAGCAGTTGGCTGACCGGGATGTGCGTCGTTCCGAGAATCGCGGTCGTTTCGATCCAGACCTCGCTCATGGCCTTGACCCGGGAGTTGGCCTGCTCGCCCTCGCCCTTGCCGTCCGGTGCCGGAGGGGGCGCGCTCTCGGTCTCCTCGGCCATGGTTCGCTCCAGTCGTTGCCCGCGCTTTGCCGCGTGAAACCGCGGCATCGGTCGGATCAGTCTGGACCGCGTTTGGTTAAGGGCCGGCTAACGGCCGCGAGCCGCGAGGAGAGGCGTCAGGGCGGCGTCGGCAGCCCGACCCGATAAACCCGGCAATAGGCGGTATCCTGTCCGCGCACGGCATAGATGACGTCCGCGCGGGCGAGGCGGTCGGGATCGAAAAGGCCGCGCCGCCCACCCTGGACCGCACCGTGTATCTCGCCGGCGAGCCGTACGACGTAAAGACGGTCGCGCACCTGTCTGAAGCGGCCGGCGCGGCACGCCCGCGAAAGTTCGCGCTCGTAGATCAGATCGCCCAGACGGCGGGGATCCTCGTGCAGCAGCCGTCCGGTGTTGCGTCGGGGTATCGGGCGCACGTTCCTGCGCGGCAGAGCGAGGCGGTCGTCGCTGGCCTTGGCCCCTGTCGTAAAGTGTCTGGGATCGCCGGTCGCCAGATCCGGCTTCGCCAGGGCCGGCAGCGTCCCGGTCAAGGCCGCGACTGCAAGACCGGCCCAGGCCAATCGCCGAACCCTGGGCAGTCGTCTCGGTCGGATCACCGCAGGCCGCACAAGGAACGGTTGAACGCGGTGGCGCGGGGCAGGGGCGAGCTGGTGGGTAGAATCTCGCTGAGGCCGAAGACCAGGTGACGGTCGCGGCCCTCGACCCGGGCGAGGCCATCGACATAGTTGACCTGGCCGTTGTAATGCGCGCGCGGCAATGGGGGTACGATCACAATCGGCGGCAGCCCGCTGGAGATCGTCCCGCTTGCCCGGTCGAGCTGGAAAAGCGCGACCGGACGTCCCGCGCCCCAGGCGACCGCCCCGCGCGTCACGAGCTGGAGCTCCTCGCCGAGATATGCCCGGCTTTGCGGGTCGATCCAATAGCCCCAGCCGCGCCAGCAGCGAACGGCGTCCTGACCGGACGAAGCGCTCAGGGCCCGATTGCCGTTCAGGGCAGAGCCGCCCATCAGGACGGCCACGGCGATCAAGACGGCGAGGGGAAGGCGGCGCGAGGCAACGATCGGTCGCATGGATCCAGGCAGTCTCCTGCGGCGCTGTCGGAACGTCCCACAGCTTAGCGGAGCATCAGCCTAATCCCAGGAACAAAAACGGGAAGTAAACGCCTGGGCAGGTCCCGGCTGCGCCTTCACCTGGGCGCCAGCTGCGAAGGTCGCGGGTCTTGGATTCGGCCGGTGCGCGCGCGGACCCTGCGCATGGCCATGCGCGTGTCGCGCCGCAAGCGCGCCCGCCGCGCCCCGCGTACCGTGAAGAACATGGCGAACGCGGCCAGATAGATCAGCGGATACCACCAGGGAGTCAGGGCAACGGCCTGCTCGATCAGCCGGAAATGCGGCGTCGCCGCGAGGGGCGTCGCATGAAGGAGTTCGAGCAACCAGGTCATGAATTCACCTCGCTCTCAAAGACGAACGAAGTGTGGCTGAGAAAGATGGTTAATTACAAGTAAATATATTCACGAATTGATAAGTAAAAATTGACGGTAAATATCTTAACCATCTTGGCCACGGCTTGCGGAAAGGCCGGCGCGTCTCATGTCTCCTCCGCACAGGAGACGCAGGTCGGCAGCGAGGGGTCGAGCTCCAGGCGCTTCGGCTCAATCGGCTCGCCGCAGACGGCGCAGAAGCCGAACTCGCCTTTCTCCATCCGCTTCAGGGCGGCATCGATCCGGTTCAACTCGAGCTGCCGGCGGCGTTCGGTCTCCTGCGACATCGCCTGGCCCTGGAGGGCGTCCATGCGCGACAGGCGGCCGAGCCGCGTCTGGTCGAGCTCCACGGGCTTGCGCGAATCCGCGCTGCCCTCGGCCAGCTCTATCAATTCCTTCTGTCGGGCGCGCAGGCGCCTCTCGTAGCGTGACCAGTTGGGCTCTTTGGTACCGCCCATGGAAGGCCTCCTGGTTTCGATCCAACAAGATGATTCTTGCGGGCGCAAGTCGCGCCAACGCCAGGAGACCAGCCCGGGTCCTGAACGGCAACGGCAATCTTGGAGGTGAAACGAAGGAGAGGCACTCAAGAAAGGGACGCGCCTGTGGAGGGGAACGTATCGCCTCACCGTCTTCGGGGGTGCAGACACTGGGTCATGCAGCGGGATCGGCGGGTGGGTCTCCACAAGCGCGTCTTGACCAACGATGCCTCATGACCGCCGAGCGGTGGGTGAGAAATTTGTGACATGACGGGCACTTATGCATGAGCCTGGACCGATTCAGGGCCGCCCTTGCCGGGTCGTATATCCGCCGTCTATAGGGGAGGGCACGGTCCTTGCGGACCCGCCGAAGGCGCGCGGAGGAAAGTCAGGTCACAGAAGAAGGCGGCGCGATGAGCCAGACAGCGACAGGTTCGGCTGGACCTTTCGGAAGGCTCTGGATTCTGGCCCGGCGCGGACGTGTTCTGGGCGCGGTCACGGTCTGCATGACCGTCTTCGGCGTGACCCTCGGTCTCAGCTATCCGCTCCTGTCGCTGACCCTGGAGGCGCGTGGCGTTCCCGCCTTCGTCAACGGTCTCAGCGCAGCCATGACGCCGCTCGGACTCGTCGTAATGGCGCCGCTGCTGCCCGCTGTCGTCGGCCGGGTCGGTGCTTGGCGCTTCGCGCTCGCCTGCGTTGCAGCCACGGCACTGCTGCTCCTCCTGCTCAAGCTGTTGGATGAGCTGATCGTCTGGTTCGCGCTGCGCTTCCTTCTCGGCCTGTCGGCGGGCGGTCTCTTCGCCGTCTGCGATGCGGCCATTGCCGGCCTCGCCGAACGGCGCGTGCGCGGCCGGGTGATCGCTGTCTATTCCAGCCTGCTGGCGCTTGGCTTCGCGGCCGGCCCCTTCGTTCTGAGCCTGACCGGAAGCGACGGCTGGGCGCCGTTCGTGCTCGGCAGCGGCTGCGCCCTGCTCGGTCTGATCGACCAGGTGTGAGACCATGGCGGTCATGGTCGGCTGACAGAACCCGGCGCCCAGTCCGATCAGCACCACCGCGCCCCAGAACCACAGCG
>CAZDBC010000312.1:3544-4587 GCA_964503295.1 uncultured Kiloniellaceae bacterium
GGCGCGCGGGGCGCCATGCCCAGCCCGACCGGCGAATCCCCCTCCGGCCTGCTGGCCTTCCTGCCGCTCGCGCCGACCTTGCTGCTGGCCGTTGGCGTGTTCGCTTTATTCGACACGGCGGCAATGGCGCTGCTTCCCCTCTATGGCCTGCGCCAAGGCTTCGACGAAACGCTCTCGGTGGCGGCGCTGACCGCGCTCCTTGCGGGCAACATCCTTCTGCAGTATCCGATCGGCTGGATCGCCGATCGGATGCCCCGGCGTCGGGTCATGATCGCCTGCGCTGTCGCGACCGTGACCGGTGGTCTCGTTCTGCCGCTTTCCCTGCACTCATGGCTCATGTGGCCACTGCTCGCCGTCTGGGGGGCCGCGGCTGCGGGAATTTACACGGTCGCCCTGGCCGAACTGGCCGATCGCTTCAGCGGTTCGCTTCTGCTTGCTGGCAGCGCCGCCTTCGCCGCGGTCTGGGGGCTGGGCGGAATGCTGGGGCCGCCCGCGGCCGGCGCGGCTATGGACGCGGTCGGACCGGGCGGGCTGCCCTGGTCCCTCTCGGCCGCCTATGCGATTTTGATCTTCCTGGCCTTGGTCCGGCACGCCAAGGCAACTGGCTGACGCGGTCGGATGGAAGAGGGGCGTCTGGATTTCGAGCCGTAATTGCCTATATGTCGGGCGACAAAGAAAGCCATTGCCCTTTTGATTTCGCGCGTTATAACACCGCCTCGCGTTCGCCGGGGCGGCCGGCGAGAAGGCGCGAGAGCGCGCCGGGCGGCTGTGGCGGAATTGGTAGACGCGCAGCGTTGAGGGCGCTGTGGGGGCAACCCCGTGGAGGTTCAAGTCCTCTCAGCCGCACCATTCGAAGCGCTCCGGCGCTCAGCGCGAAGACCCCGGCCCGGCGCCGGAACAGGCCACGCGGATGTGGCGGAATTGGTAGACGCGCAGGCTTCAGGTGCCTGTGTTCGCAAGAACGTGGAGGTTCGAGTCCTCTCATCCGCACCATTCCCACCCTGCCAGTTCCGGCCAGCGGCCCGACGCGCCGCCCGGCAGCT